>CAXSIG010000451.1:0-5268 GCA_964237255.1 uncultured Bryobacteraceae bacterium | reverse complement strand
ACTTTCCAAAACCTGCACGCCCTTCGATCCGTACTCGGCCTGAATTCCATTCAAAACGCCGGTCATATGCTGGCAGTGCTGACAGGTAGTGAAAACAAATGCCAGAACGACAACCTTGCCTCGGTAGCTGCTCAGCAGCGTTTGGGAGCCATCGGTCATCTTAATGGCGAGTTCCGGTGCTTTTCGCGGGGCGGTTGCCGAAAATGCCGAACTGGCGGCCAGAGTAAGCGCGAGGAGAGTCTTCATCATTTCCTATAATAAACGAACAAGTGAAAGACGCCGTTCTGTTGCAGCATATCTTGAAACTGCCGCACGGCAAAGCGAACCTGAAGCAATTGGTTCGCGAACTTCACGTGAAGGGCGACGAGCGCGCAAAGCTGGAAGTTTCACTCGACCGTCTGATTGAGCGCGGAGAGCTTCTGGAACTTCGCCCCGGTCACTACTCCACCACCGCGCGCGGCCGTGAGTTCGTCGCGGGCCGCGTGAGCATGCATCGCGACGGCTTTGGATTTCTGATTCCCGACCGTAAGCTGGAGGGCATCGCTGGGGATATCTTCATCCCGGCGGACGCCACGCGAGCCGCGATGAACGGCGACCGCGCTATCGCCCGCATCAAGCGAGTGGAGCCGGACGGAAGAGCCGATGGCGAGATCGTTAAGATTCTTAAGCGCGCTCACCCCACTGTGGTCGGTACGTTTCACATCGGCAGAAATGGTTATTACGTGATTCCACAGGACGAGCGCATTCGCGATTCAATTGTCATTCCGGCCGACATGACTCTTCCGTCGATCGAAGCCGACCGAAACCGCATCGGCGTAGCCGCCGTACACGTCGCGCAAGTTGCCGAATTAGTCGGGATGGTGGTGAATGTCGAGATCCTGGAATTCGCGGGGCAGGGGAGACATGACGATGCGGTCGGGCGCGTGGTGGAGATTCTCGGCCACCCGGACGACTTCGGTATCGATGTCGAAATCGTTATCCGCAAACATCATTTGCCAAACAAGTTCTCTGCGGAAGCGCTAGCGCAGGCGCAGAACACGCCGACGATCATCACGGCGGAAGAGTTGGCCGGGCGTCGCGATTTTCGGAACATGCCGATTGTAACCATCGATGGCGAAACAGCGCGTGATTTCGACGACGCCGTCTGGGTGGAGCGGCTATCGAATGGGCACTATGAATTGCATGTTCACATTGCGGATGTGAGCCATTATGTGCGGCCCGGTTCGCCAATCGACGATGAAGCGAGGGAGCGCGGAACCAGCGTCTATTTCCCAGACCGCGCCGTGCCGATGCTGCCATTCGAGCTATCGACCGACATCTGTTCGCTGCGGCCCGGATGCGATCGGCTGGTCATGTCGGCACTGCTTGAAATCGATCGGCAAGGGACGGTGGTGAAACAGGATTTCTGCCGAGGAGTCATCCGTAGCGTTGAGCGGATGACGTACACAAACGTTCATCTGATCCTGCAGGGCGATCCTGCGCAACGGGAACGATACGCGCCCCTTGTCGAACGCTTTGAGCTGATGGAGGAGCTGGCGCAGGTCCTTACAGCGAAACGAGAACGCCGGGGTTCCATCGATTTCGATATGCCCGAAGCGAAGATCGAATTCGACGACGCCGGCGTGATGACCGGTGTTCAGCGGGCCGAGCGAACGGAAGCGAATCGCCTGATTGAAGAGTTCATGCTGGCCGCGAATGAGGCTGTCGCATCCCATCTGGAGAAACAGCTTCCGGCTTCGATCTACCGGATTCATGAACTGCCGGACGCTAAACGAGTGATGGATTTCGAAGAGGTCGCGCGGCACTTCAAGGTGTCGTTGGGAGTCTCTACGCCGGTGCAGAAATTTAGTGCGACGCAGCGGAATCGGGATGGGTCGAAATCGACACGGACGATTGCCGAACTGCATCAACCGATCAAAATCTCGTCCCGAAATTACCAGAAGCTGATCGAGAAAATTGCGGGTAAGCCGGAGGAGCGCATCCTGAGCTACCTGATGTTGCGGTCGCTCAAGCAGGCGCGATACAGCACCACGAATGTCGGCCATTTCGCGCTGGCCGCTGACTTCTATACGCATTTCACGTCGCCGATTCGGCGTTATCCGGATCTTGTAATCCACAGGCTTCTCGGTGGCGTGTTCGACCGCGAAACGCCGCCTGCGGAAGAAGAACTGCAACCGATTTCCGATGCATGTTCGCTCACGGAGCGCCGTGCCGCTGAAGCTGAGCGCGAGCTGGTCGAGTGGAAGAAGGTGAAGTTCATGGAGAGCCGCGTGGGGGACGAGTTTGCGGCACTGGTAATCAGTACGGCGAAGTATGGGTTGTTCGTGGAACTAAAAGAATTGTTCATCGAAGGATTGGTCCCAATTGAATCTCTCCCCGACGACCGCTTTCAATATCACGAGAACGTTCGGAAGATAATTGGCCAGCGTTCGCGCCGTCAATTTTCTATCGGCGACGAAGTGCAGGTGCTGCTGGATCGCGTCGAACCTGCGGAACGGCGGCTCCAGTTTTCACTTGTGGATGGCTTAAAAGCTGGTAAGCGCAAGCGGAGTTAAGCGAGTAACCTAACCGACATACGCGGTTCGTTTCGGTTTTGCTCCACGATCCAACGTCACCAGACTCGCTCGCCAACCATTGTCTGTTTGCCAGCGCCTTTGGGCGTTCCGCTTGATCAAAACTGCAACAGTGTCTTAAGCTTCTCAGTTCAAGTGAATTGCATGTAGACGCCACCCGCTATCTTAAGTACATTGTTTGAAAGTCCACGACGATACCTTATTGTCTGGCCCCGTTATGCGAACACCACTGCTGTCAGCGCGGTAGATCTGCTAAGCGAATTTACGTAAGCACTGCACCGGTTGATGCGGGATGCGGCCTCGGCTTGCGCCGAAAGACGGACGGAACGCTTGTGGCGGCTCGCAACTTCCTGATCCGCAAACAATTTGGCGCGCGAGTAGGTGCGCCAATTATCAAGAATCGGACCTTTCTCTTTTTTCTTTATGAGGGCCGCCGGCAGACGACGAACGTCGCCGTTAACGACACGGTGTTAACATACTTATCCATCTGGCGTACCATTCACTGTCACAGCGCCGGTTTCCACTTTCACTCAATTCACCACTGGATAAAACTCCGGATGTTACGGGGTTCGCTGGCGAAAAACGCGGGAGCGCTTTGGTTCGATGGGCGGGGCGATTGCTACTTCTGCGAACTTCAGCAGATCGCCGATCTGTAGCTGAGTCTTCTCGCGCCAGCCGTTGCACCGCGAAGCACACTCCTTGTTCAGGTGGGACCAGTGGGAAGCCTTGCCCAAACGTTCTGTACCAGCCCGAACTTCTTCGATATCGATATGGCAGTAACGAAGCAATTCAAGATTACGCAACGGTTAAATTTTGAAGTTCGGACCGATTGGCTCAACGCGACCAATCATCACGATTTCACCAACGCGACAATCGACGCGAGTATCGACTTCACAACATTTGGACGCTTCACGGCGGCTGGAAGCGGCAACAATAACCGATCATCGTGCTCGGCGGTCGTTTGAACTGGTAGCATCTCAACAATAGTATTTAGGATCGAGAAACTCTTATGTCAAAGCTTCGCAATGTGCTCGCAGTCTTCTTTATTGCCGTCGTAGTGTTTTCAGCCCCTACTGGCAAGCGGCCTATCAATCATCGCGATTACGACCACTGGCGAACCATCGCCGGACAAATCCTTTCATCCGATGGCAAGTTTCTGGCGTACTCGCAGTTTCCGGAAGAAGGGGATGGCGAGGTTGTGGTGCGGAATCTTTCGACGGGTAAAGAGATCCATGAATCGGCTGGAGCATTGCCACCCGCTCCGGATCCTTCCACGGGGGAAGAGCCAGCCGCCGGACCTCCCGCGCCCCGTGGCGTGCGCTTGTCGTTCACCGAGGACGGTCATTACTTAGTCTCAAGTACTTATCCAACTAAGGTCGTCACGGAACAAGCCAAAAAAGATAGAAAGCCGGTTCCGCATGGCGGGCTATTGTTGGTTGATGTCGCGGCATCCACCACCACGCGCGTGGCGGATGTAGCAAGTTACCAGGTGGCGAGCAAGGGCGCCAGCTTTATTGCCTACCTGAAGGAGCCAAAGGTTGCCGCGGCTACTACACCATCGACCACTCCCGGTGCTGAAGAAAAGAACGACGGATTCGATCAGGATCAACGGCGGGGTGGTGCGGGACGAGGTGGCGCTGCACCAAAGATTGGCGCGGATCTTGTCCTTCGCGACCTTCGCGTGGCCGACGGCGCAGAACAAACCTTTGCCGATGTCGCGGAATATTCCTTATCGAAAGATTCTAAAATCCTGGTCTTCACCGTTTCTTCGAAAAAGGAAGAAAGCAATGGCGTTTATACCTTTGTCCCCGGCACCACCGGTGCAGCGACTACGCTTCTTGCGGGCAAGGGCCACTATTCCAAACCCACATGGGACCGGGAACAGCGCGAGCTGGTCTTCTTTAGTGATCGCGACGACACGACCAGCCACCCTGCGAAATACAAGGTTTATGGTTGGGCCAATGGCGCAGCAACGCCCACTGAGCTAGTTTCCGTTGCAACTTCGGGCTTTCAGAATGGCTTTGTTGTGTTCGAACGCGGACCCATCAGTTTCTCGCGTGATGGCTCCCGGTTGTTCATTAGTTGCGCACCGGCTTCACTTGTCGCTGAAGCTGAAAGCACGCCACCTGCGGGAGCGGCGGCTGGGCCCGGCGCTCCTTTGCCAGCTGCCAGCGACACTTCGGATAAGGTTATTGCGGACCTGTGGCGCTGGAATGACGACTACATTCAGCCGATGCAGAAAGTGCGCCTCGCGCAGGAGAAGGCCAGATCCTACCGGGCGGTCTACTCGTTTGCCGACAAGAAGTTTCTTCAACTCGCCGATGCCACAATGAATGCCGTCATTCCGAGCGACGATGGCCGATTCGCCGTCGGCATGGACGATCGCGCGTATCGCAAAATGTCCGACTACGACGGCAACTACTCCGACATTTATGTGGTCGATACGTCTACCGGGAAGCGCAACTTGATTCTCAAGCAATTCCACGGCGGTGGTGGCGGACAAGGTGCCGTCGGGGGAGCCGTGCTTTCTCCCGATAGCAAGCACTTGCTGTGGTACGCCGATAAGCAATGGTTCACAATGTCCGTGCCGGGTGGTTCACCGGTGGATCTGACAAGCCGCATCCCCACAGCCTTTTTCAACGACGAACACGATACGCCGGATGCCATGCCATCCTTCGGCAACGCTGGCTGGACC
>CAXSIG010000450.1:0-5287 GCA_964237255.1 uncultured Bryobacteraceae bacterium | reverse complement strand
ACAGCATGCGCCTACCTGGTTGGGACTGATTGCCACCGATGGCATTCCCCACACACACGTTTCAGAAAACGGCTCCCAGGAACGCATGCGGCGGGAGTTCCTTCATTTTCTGCAAGCTCTTTGTAAGAGCCGTCCGGTGGTGGTTGTGCTGGATGACGTGCACTGGTTGGATATATCCACCTGCGAGCTCCTCTCCTATATATGGGGGCTGGTCCGGAACACGCGAATCCTACTGTTAGTAACATTCCGGCAAGCTGAGTTACTCTTCGCCGCACACCCATTTCTTACGCTAAGGCTCGACCTGGAACGCCGCGGCGAATGTTCGACATTGTCGCTGGCGCCTCTTACTCAGAACGATGTCGTGGATTATCTCAAGCTAAGATTTCCCCGCGAGAACTTTTCCTCGGATTTTGCAGGCCTGATTTATCGCAGAACGGAAGGGCATCCTCTCTTCCTGGTGGACTTAGTTAATTTCCTCAGCGACAAACAGGCCGTGGCGGAGCAAGACGGCCAGTGGCAACTCAGTCGAAGCTTGTCGGACGTGAAGACATTGTTGCCGGCCAACACGCGGAGTATGATTCGCCTGCAGATCGATCACTTCGCGCAGGGTGACCGCCGCATTCTTGAGTGCGCGGCGATTCAAGGTTCCCATTTCGATTCCGCGGTGGTGGCACGAGTTTTATCGCTGGACGATGCCGATGTGGAGGAACGTCTGCACGACTTAGAAACGCGTAAGCGCTTCGTAAGTCATGAAGCGGAGACTGTGTTTCCCGACGGCACTTACTCCGTTCGATACCGCTTCAGCCACATTTTGTATCAGGACACGATCTACTCCGAAGTGGCGCCGACGCGAAAAGCCGCTTTGAGTCTCGCGATCGCAAACACCGTCTTGCGCTTCAGCGCTCAAGCTGTCCCGTCAAACGCGGCCGCGCTGGCAAATCTGTTTGAAGTCGGTCGCGATAGCGACAAGGCCGCGGAATATTATTTGTATGCGTCCGAGAACGCGGGACGCATCTTTGCATTTCCGGAAGCCGTGCTCCTCTGTCAACGCGGCCTCAAAGCTTTGGCATCGGTTCCAGAATCGGTGGAGAGAGACAGGCGGGAACTGGCGCTCACTATCGCTCTCGGGATGGCACAGCTATCCACCGGCGGATTTGCGGCTCCGGAGGTAGAGAGCACCCACGAACGCGCCCGTGAACTTTGCGTGCGGTTGAAGGACCATCGGCACCTGGTTCGCATGCTTTGGCGTTTGCACACAGGCCAAGTGAATGCAGGCAATCTGATTCCCGCCCTCAAAATTGCGGAGGAGATGCGCAGCTTAGCCGACCAACTGCAAACTCAAAACGCGCTCATCGAATCGCTCCACGCCTATGGGACGACCCTTGCTTTTATGGGCCGCTTAGAGGAAGCCCACGAGGCACTGCAGCGCATCTTTGTGCTTGCGCCGGTTTCCAGCAACAGGTTCGACACGGCCCTCTATGTTCTCGACCCCTGTGTGACATCGCTCAGCCTGCTGGCCCGGCTACGGACGTTAATGGGTTTCCTTGACAGCGCTATGGATCAGGCACTGACTTCGCTAAACCTTGCGGAAGAGCTTGCGCATCCACACAGCATCGCGTATGCGATGTTTTGGGTTGGTTGGATTGAAAACGCCCGAGGTAATCACGCGAAAGCGTGCACGCATCTGCAGGCCGCGATGGAATTGGGAGCTTCTCACGGGCTGCTTCAGGTAATCGAGTGGTCGCGCATGTTGCTCGGTTCTTCGCTTACCCATTTAGGAAAAATGACCGAAGGAATCGCGGAACTTCGCAAGGGCCTGGAAAATCAATCCGCCATGCACTGTCTGATAGAGCGCCCGTTTTGCCTTACGCTCCTGGCCGAGTCACTGGTTCGCGGGGGTGAGCCACTGGAAGCGCTCCGCCTTTGCGATGAAGCCCTTGCTATCGCACATCGTACGGAGGCACGAAGTTTTGAACCGGAGACACATCGGGTGCGGGGCGAGGCGCTAATTGCCCTGAAGGATGACGGCCGGGTTCGCGACGCCCGTATCGAATTTAGGACGGCGATGGATCTTGCGGCTGCGGCCGGTTGCAGAGCGTTGGAGCTAAGGGCCGCGATTAGCAACTCCCGTTGCAACGTGCATCTATCGGGCGTTGTGATGGAACCAGAGAGGCTGCAACGCGTGGTGAATTGTCTCTCGAATGAGAGTGATAACCCCTGGATGATTGAAGCTAAAGAGGTATTGCATCTCGCATCCAGAAGTTCGTTGGCCTGACTCAACCCAAGAACCATGCACGCTCAGTACGCGCGACGGGTGCCGGGGTAAAACTTATCCAGCGTCTTGTGAGCGATTCCCTTGTCGCAAGCTTCATCCAACAGAGTTCGAAAGTCATCGTTCAACTCCATCTTCAAGCCCTGCGCAATTCGCTGTTTACTCAGCCCAGGGTCGGCCTTGAGTAACTGAGCGAGCGCCGCATCGAAGGATTCCATGTCTCGAATTATAATCGCGACAGAAGCGGCCCAATGAGATAATTTACAGGACGGCATCCCGAAACGAGCATCATTGTCCATTTCCCTCCTTAACGACTCCCAGCGCGAATCCACCAACTTCTTTTGCGAGCGCTTCACCTCTGAGCGCATCCTCCATCGCCTCCGCACACTGACCGATCAAGACGTTGAGCTCACCAAGCTGCTGGCCGATGGCGCCAAGCGTTCTATTGGTATCTACGACCTCCCCTGGAAGGCGCAACAACATCCCGAATGGGCTCGCGATATCCAAGCTGAAGCGGATGTCATCCGCAAGCGGCTGGAAGAAGAACAAGGCGTTCCGCTACGCTTCATTATTTGGGCAGGCATGGGCGGCTCCATTGAAGACAAGACGCTCTACAACGCAGCGGGTCTTCTGAAAGGTGGCCCGCGTTTCTACTCGCTCGATTCCACCGATCCCGCGAAATTCATGGCCATTGTGGACGACATGCAGCGCGTCTCGGGCGAGCCGATTTCCGTGCTGCTGAAATCGACGCTGGTTGTAGGAATGGCGATGGGCATGACGTCTTACGAACCTGTCGTCAATCTCGAACGCCTGGCGTACCTTTTCGACCGGCACGCTATCGATAGCCGCCCAAATTTCATCTACATGACATTGCCGGATTCTCTGCTGGATCGCTTCGCCGGCCCACGCGGATATACTCGTATTCCGCTGCAGCCTGACGGAGGCAACTCGACATCCGGCCGGCACAGTTCACCGATGACCCGCGGCAGCCTGTTCCCCTTGGCATGGGCTGGCGTGGATCTGGCGCAATGGCTCGCGGGCGCACAACTCTCGGACGACGAGGTTTCCGAGGCGTGGAAAGTGTCCGCGTTTCTGCATACCCAGGGGCTAGAAGGACGCGACAAAGTTTCCTTGCTCCTTCCCACATCCTGGAAAGCCGCCGGACTCTGGACCAAGCAGGATACCGAAGAAAGCTTGGGCAAAAGTGAGAACCTCGGCATCAAGATCGTGATCGATGAAAAGGTCCGTCTCCGCAGTTTCCGCCGCATGGACGACGCTAAGCAGGACCGCTGCTTCCTGGTATTCCAGCGCAAAGGGGAAGCGCATCCCGAAGCTCGCCAAATTACGGAGCTTCGCCACGCCGGTTATCCCGTCGCCATTGTGACCTTCGCCGCCGCGCAACCCTTGTCTCACTACATGCAGTTCATGCATTACGTAGTCGGTGGCTTGGGCTATCTTCGCGACATGAACTTCGTCACACAGCCGTCGGTGGAACTCTATAAACAGATCACATCCGAAATCTTTCCGAATCACGAACCGCTGTGGCGCGAACTGCGTATGCCCCAACCAAAGGAACTTGCCGCGCGCCTAAAGAAGGCCGACTTCGAATACGGCGAGCTCACCTGGTTTGGCGATCTTCGCTACAGCGAATCCGGCCGCGCGGTCCGCGTTTCCCTGGAACGCGCCGCCGACCGCGTTTTCCGCTCGCGCTTGAAAATGCCCGTCGATATTTACGAAGGCCCCGCGATGAATCACTCGTATCACGAGATGATCATCGGCCATGGCCGCTGCTTCAGCATCGTGATGACGGCAGCGGAACAAACCCGTTTCCCGGCCGCTCAGTACGAACCCGATTACCACATGGCTCAGTTCCTTGCGACGAAGCTTGCGCTCGAACGTAGAGGCCGCCACGTGTCGGCTTTCCCGGTGCCGCAACCCGAGATGCTCGACGAATATTTCCTGGCGGTCGCCAACTTCTTATAAGCTTCTCGAACCAATATGGCAAAGTTCAAACCCGCCCGACCGAAAGGCCCCAAGCAACCGCAAATTCGCGGTGGTCTTCCTTGCGTGGTGATCGTGATCGGTGGCTTTATTTTGATACTCATTCTTCTTTTCCTGGTGATGAAATATGCGGCATGACGGTCGTGACTTCTCTCAATTGAGGCCCGTAGAAATCCAAACCGGATTCCTGGCGACAGCGGAAGGTTCCGCCCTGATCACGGCGGGACAGACGCGCGTGCTGTGCGCGGCAAGCGTGGAAGACGGGGTGCCTCCCTTTCTCCGCGGTTCCGGAAAGGGATGGATCACGGCGGAGTACGCCATGCTTCCGCGAGCCACGAACAAGCGTACGCCGCGTGAAGTGAACAAAGGCAAACCCTCCGGACGAACGCATGAAATTCAGCGGTTGATCGGCCGCTCCCTCCGCGCAATAGTCGATATGGATGTACTCGGGGAGCGAAGCATTATGATCGATTGCGATGTACTGCAGGCCGATGGCGGCACGCGGTGCGCCGCCATCACCGGAGCCTTTGTCGCGCTGGCGCAAGCGCTTAAGAAAATGGTGGATGCCAAAACCATTAAGCGCCTTCCGATTCGCGATTACCTTGCTGCGGTAAGCGTGGGCATCGTTCGAGGCGATGCCATGCTCGATCTCTGCTACGAAGAAGATTCGAAGGCGGACGTGGACATGAATATGGTGATGACCGGCTCTGGTAAGTTCGTCGAAATTCAAGCCACCGCCGAACAGCAAGCGTTCGACGACGCGCAAATGGCACAGCTCACCGCGCTTGCGAAGGCCGGTGTCGGCGAACTCGTCGGTATACAGCGCGGCTTGATCCACCTGGCGTGATCAAGCTTTACTGCGCAACGGGGAATCCAGGCAAGCTGCGCGAATTTCGCTTGGCCGTCGATACGGATTTCGAAATCGAGGCAATTGTTGGAATCGCAGCGCCGGAGGAAACCGGCGCGACTTTTGAGGAGAATGCCTCGCTAAAAGCGGCGTACTACAGCACGTTC
>CAXSIG010000449.1:0-5318 GCA_964237255.1 uncultured Bryobacteraceae bacterium | reverse complement strand
AGTTCGGCCTCGCGGTGGCGGAATTCAAGGCTAACTACTGTCATGAAGCAATCAGCCGCTTTCGCCGGGCAATAGAATTAGAGAAGCCGGATTACACCATCCTTATGGATTTGGCGCTGGCATATGAGTGCGACAACAACCCCGAGAAGGCGATTGAGACGATGCGCGCGTCGCTCCAGGACAAAAAATCTCCGCAAGCGCTCGCGTCGTTAAGCGTTCTGTATGCGCGTCAGGGCAAAGTGGACCAGGCTCTCGATTCCTTGTATCAAGCTCAAGTCATCGACGCTTCCTACGCGCCGATTTACTTCTACCGGTCGAAAATTCTGATTGCCACCGAAAAGTGGAAAGACGCCGAATGGAACTTGCAAATGTTACTCGGTCTGGACCCAAGTAACGAAAGCGCGCGCGTGGCTCTTGAGAACGTGCGAAGGCATCTTCACTGATTGCGAATCGGGATTAACGCGCTATATCTGATTCCCGGCGGCGTCGGCGGCACGGAGATTTATCTTCGTAGCTTGCTGGACGCGCTGGCTCAGGTCGACTCAGACAATGAGTATCTGATTTGGACGAATCGGGAAACGGAAACATCCCTGGTTCCGCGATCGCCCAACTTTCGCGGGCTATCGATGTCAGTGTCGGCACGCAACCGACCGGCCCGCATCCTCTGTGAGCAAACGGCGCTGCCTCTCCAGGTGAGGCGGCAGAAAATTGACGTCCTGCTGAACCCTGGGTTCACCGCGCCCATTCTGTCAACCTGCCCGCAGGTAACGGTGTTTCATGACCTGCAGCACAAGCGGCATCCCGAATATTTCCGCTGGTTCGACCTGCCGTTCTGGCGGCTTCTGTTGTTCGCGGCAGCGCATCGGTCGCGACGCCTGATCGCCGTCTCGGAAGCTACCGCCCAAGATCTTCACCGCTTCTACTCATTACCCGAAGAGAAAATATGCGTGGTAAATCACGGGGTTGACCCAGCGTTTTTCTCCATCGAGAAAGCGCCTGCGGCCCCCCCTTTTATGCTTGCTGTCTCAACTCTTCATCCTCACAAGAATCTCGATAGTCTGCTTCGAGCGTTCGCGCGCTTCGCCCAATATCACCCGGAATATCGCTTAGTTTGCGCGGGCTTGAAAGGTTTTCATACCGAATCCCTGGAAAATTTATGCAAAGAACTCGCGCTTGAAGGGCGAGTCACGTTCACGGGCTGGATCCCGCGTGAGAAGCTATACACACTTTTCGCCCAGGCGACGGCTTTCGTTTATCCCTCCCGCTTCGAAGGTTTCGGCATGCCGATCATCGAAGCGTTAGCGGCAGGTTTGCCGACCGCTTGTGCTAGCGTGGAACCCATGGCTGGCATAGCCGGAAGCGCCGCCGTGCTCTTCGATCCAGAAGAAGAAAACGCGCTTTACACCGCTCTCGAAACAATTTGCTTCGACCACCACGAGCGCCTTAGACTTTCCTCCGCGGGCCCGCTTCAAGCCGCGCGTTTCACCTGGGAAGCGGCGGCGCGCAAAACGCTCTCCGTTCTGAAGCAAGCCCGGCGAAGTTGATGCGGGTTTGCCTTGATTGCTTCCCGTTTCTGGTGAGCAGCGCTGGCTGGAAGATGTATCTCTTCCATCTGCAGCGCAACCTCCGCCGCATCGCTCCGCATGGAAGCATTTCTTCCTTTCCCTTTCTCGATGGCGTCGAAACCATTCGGCACAATAAATCGGTACTCGGTCCCGCTGCCACCGCCTGGCGGTTCGCTGTGCTCTTGTTTGCTAACACGGACCACAACCCTGTCCTAGATCTCCTAGGCCGCCGAATCGATCTCTTTCACGCTTCCAATCAGGTGCGAAATCCTCCGCGCAACGCGAAGCTCACCACCACGGTTCAAGACTTAACAACACAAACGCATCCCGAACTTCACACTCCCGCCAATGTCGCGAACGACATTCGATGGCTGGACCGAATCGTTCGGAGGGCGGACGGGATCATCGTTCCCAGCACATCCACGCGGGACGATGCCGTCCGTATGCTCAATTTGCCGCCCGATCGCCTCAAGGTAATCCTCCATGGCGTCAACGACGAATACTTCGATCCGTCTCCGGCTCAAATCGATGCCGCGCTTCAAGCCCTCGGGATCGCCAAGCCGTACATCTTGTTCGTAAGCACCATCGAACCGCGCAAAAATCTGGACCGTCTCCTCGACGCATATGAACAACTTCCTTCCGGCCTTCGCGAGGAGTTCGATTTCCTGATCTGCGGCCCCCGCGGCTGGCGCGGTGAGAACACCATGTTGCGCCTGGATGCAAAGCCTCCCGGTATCCGCGCGTTAGGATACGTGCCCGAAGAACTGATGCCCGGTTTAACCGCGGGCGCGACTGTCTTCGCGTACCCCTCTCTTTATGAGGGCTTTGGCTTTCCGGTGGCTCAGGCTATGGCCGCGGGGGTACCTGTTTTAACCTCCAACGTTTCTTCTTTGCCGGAAGTGGCAGGCGGCGCCGCGGCTCTGATCGATCCCTTTAGCACCACCGAGATTCGCGATGGTCTGAAGCGGCTCTTGCTTTCTCCCTCCCTCCGCGAACGCATGGCCGCCCAGGGCCGCGCAAGGGCGAGCGAGTTGACCTGGGAGCGTTGCGCCCGCGAAACGTGGCGCTTTTTCGAGCAAGTATAATCGAATAGAAACGATGAATAGATTAGCTGTAAACCGAATTGCAATTGCTCTTGCCGGAGGCTTACTGGCGGTCTTCTCATTCGGATGCGGATGGAGTACGGCCGAGTCTCGCTCGAATACGCGCACGGGCGTTTCGGAATCCGGATATCCAGGCCGAGGCGCAGCCGACCCTGGCTCACCCGCGCTGGAATCCATGCGCCGCCCCGAAAAGAAGGGGATGACTGAGAAGTCGCCCCAGGGCGAATCGGGCCGTCCCGGCGCGAAGACGGAAGAAACCAAGGCCCCCGGTCATAAGTAGGTCGTGAATCAAGGGCCGGAACAAGCGAACTCGGCACAGGGAAAACCGGACCCGCCTTGTCCGTTCTGTAAGTACAAGCTCACGCGCCGCTCTCGCAATATTAGTTTTTACGAATGGCTTAAGTGCCGTTTGGGACACCTTCAGCCTTACCGCTGTTTAAATTGCGATGAACGCTTTTTCGCGCTTAAGCGAAACGATGCAACCGAATAGTTACTTTTTGACTAACGAAAGCAGTTCGTCGCGAGTTTGTTTCTGATCTCGAAATGCTCCCAGCATCGCGCTCGTGACGGTGCTGGAGCCTTGTTTTTCCACGCCGCGCATCATCATGCAGAAGTGCTGCGCTTCGCAGATCACGCCCACACCCTGGGGCTCCAGTAAGTCGTTCAAGCACTCCGCCACTTGCTGCGTGAGCCGCTCCTGAATCTGCAGGCGCCGAGCGAAGACGTCGATCAACCGCGGTATTTTGCTCAATCCGATCACCTTGCTGTTGGCGAGATAAGCGACGTGCATCTTACCGAAAAACGGAAGCATGTGATGCTCGCACATACTGTAAAACTCGATGTCGCGCACGATCACCATTTCGTCGTAACCGACTTTGTAAATCGCATCGTTCACCAGCTTGTTAACGTCGATTCGATAACCGCCCGTAAGAAAGCGAAGCGCCTTATCGACGCGCTCCGGCGTCCGGACCAAACCTTCCCGTTCGGGATCTTCTCCCAGAAGCCCAAGCATTTCCCGCACATGCGGAGCGATCGCGCTATCGGTTTCGCGCGGCTTCATTACTTTCACCGAAGCTTTGGATTTACTCATGTTGTTTTTATAGGACTAGTTCGAAAATATTGCGGTCCGTTTCGCGGATGCGCACCCGGCTTAAGCGCGGCTCGCCGGATGGAAACGCTTCCGCCCAGTGTTGGCGCAGGCGGTCGGCGATGGCCGTCGCGACATTCTCGGTAGTGGGAACGGTTGCCGCGAACTCCGGAAGGTCGATATTCATGTAACGGTGCTCGTAGTCCTTCACTACGCGCCGATCCACTAAGGAATCCAAAAGCGCCGGAGAGCATACCTGTCCAGTGCGCGCATCGAGCGGCCCTTGGGCGGTGACGAACAATTCGTAATCGTGCCCATGGCCATACGGGTTGTTGCACTTGCCGAACAACACAACGTTTTCTTCGGGCGAGAACGCGTCGGAGTGCAAACGATGCGAAGCCGAAAATCGGTACTTCCGGGTAACTTCGATCTGGCGCGCGACCTCAATCACCGCGCGCTTTCTCCGAAGTAATCGACATATAGATCGGGAGACTCCCACAAACGGATCTGGTGCAACCGAACCCCGTCGCGCCGGACTTGCGGCTCTATTCGCCCCCACAGTTCCACGGCAACGTTCTCAGCCGTCGGAATTAATTCATCGAAGGGCTTTACTTCATAGTTCAAGAAACGATGGTCGAACGGTTCCAGAACTTCGCGGTTCAAGATATCCTTCAACTCCTTCAAATCCATTACCATGCCAGTCACGGGGTGCGGTGAACCTTCAAGGGATACTTCCACCACGTAATTATGACCGTGTCCATTTGGGTTCGATTCGCGCCCGTAAAGCCGAACGTTTTCCTCGTCCGTGAAGCCTTTGCCGCGTAAACAATGCGACGCTGAAAACTCTACTTTCCGGGTTATCAGCATGCCGGTTGTTCGATGCGCCGTAAGGGCTTAGGGATACACTGCGTAGCGATACACTCAAAGTACCGCCGACCGTTCATGAAGTATTCCAAAATCGACCGTATCCTCCAAGCGTCGCTCGCGCTTCTGTTCGTCGGGTTCATAGCTCTTCTCTACAATACGATTCACGAGAAGATCGTGAACGTCGGTGATTCAGCGCCGTCGTTTTCGGTTTCCGCAAATGGTGGAAGAACGGTGTCGCTTTCCAACTTCGGAGGCAAGATCTTATTACTGAACTTCTGGGCCACCTGGTGCGCCCCATGCGTCCAGGAAATTCCTTCGCTGAATCAGTTGCAGTCTCGATTTCGGGACCGTGGGCTAGTCGTGTTGGGCATTAGTGTCGATAAGGATGAAGCGGCTTACCGGCAGTTTGTAGATCGTTTTCGACTTTCGTTTCTTACCGCGCGCGACCCAGATCAGAAAATCAACTCCAATTTTGGGACCCTTCAGTTCCCTGAAACTTATGTCATCGACGCGCAAGGCAAAGTCGTCAACAAGATCATTGGCGAAGCAAACTGGTCGGACGATAAAATGGTGAACTATGTCCAGTCTCTCTTGTGAAGAAGCCGTTGAGCGCAAGCCGCTCCCGCCCGGCGCGCGCAAGAAGCTAGCTGCCTTACTGGGCAACAAGGGCTATCTGGAAAACCCGCAGGATCTCAA
>CAXSIG010000448.1:2796-5320 GCA_964237255.1 uncultured Bryobacteraceae bacterium | reverse complement strand
CCTCGACCCCTCGTTCCTCCATCAATTCCGTCACGTGCTCGTACGACAGCGGGTATCGGAGATATAGCCGCACGTACGAAATGATCAGTTCACCCGGGTGCTGCCGTCCTTTGAATGGATTACTCGCGGGGATCGGCACCGGCTTCTACCCTACCAGGACCTCGCGCCCCAACTTCGCAACGAAACCAGCAATCATCACCTAGAGGTAAAACACTCGAAATAAGCTACTTGCAAGGTCCCTTTGCTTAGATTGTGTGATAATCCGACAATGGTCGGAAGGTGCCAAGCCGCCCAGTGCGGTTGAGACCTAACTCAGCCAACACAATCACCAGCATTCATGAAGCGTGAGGCAGGATTCCACAACAACTTCGCCTCGCATGCCAATGAAGCCCTGCTGGAGAAGGGTTCCGATTTCTTAAACCATCATTCCCCGTGCCTCGTTCTAGCCGAAACACGAGAAGCGGCGGATGACCTTGTTCGCACTTGCTGTCGCTCTCCGGGCAGCGCGCTCATCGGCGTTCATCGCCATACGGTGCGGGATTTGGTTCTCAAGCTCAGCTCCGCCGCCATGGCCGAGCACGGGCTGACGCCCATAACGCGCCTGAGCCGCCAGGCAATCGCAGCGGAGATCGTCTCACGACTGCGAGGCAAACTCACATATCTCGCGCCGGTCTCGGGTTTTCCCGGTTTTGCGCGCTCACTGGCCCGGACCTTGGAGGATCTTCGGCTCAACGTCGTCACGGGTGAAACCCTGACTTCCATTGGACGTTCTGGTCCTGACCTTGCGCTCTTGCTTGCAACCTATGAAGAAGCTCTCCAAGAACGGAAACTTGCCGATCACGCGACGCGCTGCAAGTTAGCGCTCCAACGAACGGTATCGACGCCGCTCCTGCTTCTCGATCTCCGACTAAAAACCGGCCTTGAGGAACAATTTATCGGTACCCTGCGACGCGCGGCATCAAGCAGTTTGGAGTTGACGCTTGTTCCCGAACCTCGATACGCCTCATCCCAACTCGATTCCCTCCAGCGCCACGTCCTTACCGGAACACTCGCACCCCGTCATGAGCCGGATGGATCAGTTGAAATCTTCTCAGCCTCCGGGGAAGCGCTGGAGTGTGTTGAAATTGCCCGCCGCATTCTTTTGCTTGCGGAAAGTGGCCTTAGATTCGACCAAATTGCCATTTTTGTACGGACCGCCGAGCGCCACCAGCCCCTTCTTGAGGAGGCCCTTGCCCGAGCTTCTATCCCCGCGTGGTTCAGCCGTGGCGTTCGACGTCCTGACGTCAGTGGTCGCGCGTTTCTGGCGCTGCTCCGATGCGCCGCCGAGGATTTGAGTGCGGCGCGGTTTGCCGACTACTTGTCCTTTGAACAAATGCCCGTGGGGGAAGGAGAGACCCGCCCTCTCTCCGCATGGGAGCGAGTTCTGTCGAACGCCCGCGTCATAAGCGGGCTGCACCGATGGGAGAGTCGTCTCGACGGTTACGCTGCGGAGCTTAAAGACGACCGTCCCCGCGAAATCGAGGCGCTCGAAGGCCTCAAGAATTCGGCGCTGCCGTTAATTCGAATGCTCGCGGGCCTCTCGCAACGGGAGACGTGGGATGTCTGGCTTAATTCGCTTAGCGATCTCGCCATGAACGTGCTGGAAATGCCCGAGCCCATTTATGCTCTTTTGGATGAGCTGCAACCGATGCGGCCGATTGGTCCGGTCACACTGGCTGATGTTATCGCTCTGCTTGAGCCGGAACTAACAAATCGACGACTGGAGGAGACCACGACCCGATACGGCGCGGTTTTCGTTGGCGCGCTCGCCGAGACAGCAGGCATGTGTTTCGAGGTCGTTCTCGTCCCGGGCCTCAACGAAGGCGTACTTCCAAAACCGCTTCGCGAAGATCCGCTCCTGCTCGATTCGCAACGCGAGGCTCTGCGGATTTCCGGCAGTCAAGACGACACGGTCCTCCTGCGTACAGCCGTGGCCGCCGCGCGAAGCTGTTTTGTTGGCTCCTGGTCTCGGGTCGATCTCGCAACCGGCCGCGAGCGCGTCCCATCTTTCTATGCATTTGAGGTCGCCGAAGCTGCCGGTTCGGAACAGCTCGACGTAAACGCCTTTACAAGGCGAGCCCGTGAATCCAGCGAAGCGCGCCTCGGCTGGCCGGCTCCGGAGAACCCATCTCATGCCATCGATGCGGCCGAGTACGATCTGGCCACGCTACGACCTCATTGGGACCGACGGCCATCCGGTGAAGCCATGTGGCTCAAAAGCGCGAACGCACATTTGTTTCGCGCTCTAAATGCGCGGCGCCACCGGTGGGATCGCGCGTGGACCGCCGCCGACGGATTGATGGAAACTGATGTTCACGTGGGGCTTGAGCTGGAGCGACATTATTCCCTTTCGGTCCGCTCCTATGCACCGACCCGCCTTGAGCAATACGCTCGCTGTCCCTACCGGTTCTACTTACAATCCATTCTCGGCTTGCGAACCCCCGATAGGCCCGCCGCAATCCAACGGATGGACGCAGGCGTTCGG
>CAXSIG010000448.1:2018-2763 GCA_964237255.1 uncultured Bryobacteraceae bacterium | reverse complement strand
TATCACGCGGTCCAGGCCCGCCTCTATACCGTTTTGCAGGCTGAAGGCTTGCTTCCGGTCCGCGATCTCGATGACGCACTTACGCGTCTCGAAACCATTCTGCGCGAGGTTGCAACCGAGTTCTCCGAACGCTACATGCCAGCCATTCCGATCGTGTGGGCAAATGATCTCGAACGCATTCGCGGGGACCTGCGCGCATGGCTGCGACACGTCGCCTCAAAGGAGAAAGACTGGCTTCCTATCCAGTTCGAGTACCGGTTCGACAATATCGCCGTTGATGGCGATCTGCTCCTTCAGGGGCGTATCGATCTCATCGAGCAGCATGCAAACGGCACCCTTCGGGTCACGGATCATAAGACTGGCAATCCGCCGGAAAAAATACCCGCACGGATTGGCGGCGGCGCGTCGCTTCAGCCTGCCCTCTATGCGATGGCCGCCACGCAAGCGCTGCAACGACCTGTGGCGACCGCACGGCTTTTCTATTCAACGCTCCGCGGAAACTACGCCCAGTTTCCGTTCGAGATTGACGACGAAACGCGTCAGGTCGCGAGCAGTGTGCTTCATCAAATTGATAAGGCGCTCCGTGATGGGGACTTGCCGGCCGCACCGCGCAAAGATGCCTGCGCCTATTGTGATTTTCTTCCAATCTGCGGGCCGTATGAAGAGGAGCGCATAGCAAAGAAAGACCAAACCGCCCTTCGGAAGCTGAAAACCCTGCGAGGCCAGCCTTGACCCCGGCTCTCAG
>CAXSIG010000448.1:0-2008 GCA_964237255.1 uncultured Bryobacteraceae bacterium | reverse complement strand
GGGCACTGGTAAGACACACACCCTTGTTACCGAGATCGCCAACGCGATTGAAAGCGGCATTCCCATAGACCGAATCGCCGCAGTCACATTCACTCTTGCGGCGGCAGGCTCGATGAAAGTTCGGGTTCGTCAGGAGCTGGAGCGCCGCCAAAATCAAGAATCGGCACTCCGCTCGCTTGATCGAGCCTTCATCGGGACCATCCACGCCTTCTGTGCCCATCTGTTGCGCCAGCGTCCCGTTGAAGCCTGTGCCGATCCGGATTTCAAAGAACTCGATGAACCCAGCGCTTACGCCCTCTTCGAGGATGTCTTTCGCGAGTGGATCGCAGGAAAACTGAATGCGCCGAGTCCGGTGCTGCGCCGCGCCATTACCCGACTCGCATGGAGCGAAGAACGCTCAGCAGAGGGGCCAGCCGACAGGTTACGTGACGCAGCATGGCGGCTTATACGCTGGCGTGACCATGACACGTGTTGGGAAATTCGAGATGTCGATCTACGTGCGACGATGGTGGCGCTTTTCGAGCGCGTCAAGAACCTTGATCAAATGTTGCGCCTTGTTAGACACGCCCACGATCCTCTTGCGCAATGTTTGCGACCCGTCCGGGAAACCCGCGAACGCATCCGCCGCGCTAAGGATGCTGATGCCGCTGATCAGGATGAAGTCGAAAACGATCTTCTGTCGCTGCCCTATCGCATCAAGTATTTCGACGACAAAATAGGCTCAGGAGAGTGGGGCGGCATTATTCCCCGCGCGGATGTTGTAACAGCCTGGCGGGATCTGGAGGACGCTCTCAAGGCGTTTAGGTTTGAGGCCGATGCGGACCTCGCGTCACGCTTGCGAAACGAGCTCTGGGACGTTGTCGAACAGTACCAGCGCGCCAAACAACGTGCAGGTAGCCTGGATTTTCAAGACCTGCTGATCCGTGCGCACGAACTTCTCGCGCACCCAGACGCGGCGAGCGATGTCAGGGCTCGATACGACCGTATCTTCATCGATGAGTTTCAGGACACCGACCCCCTCCAGGCGGAAATCCTTTTGTCCCTCTGCCGCAATCACGAACCTGACGGCACGGGCGTGAACGATAAATTGTTCGTGGTTGGAGATCCCAAGCAATCCATTTATCGATTCCGTCGGGCCGATGCGCGGGAATACCGCCGTATCAGAGATGGATTGCTCGCGGCTGGCCTTGCTAATCACCACTTGCAAGAGGGACGGCGCGCCACCAGCGCTCTCCACACGTTCGTTAATGCCGCATTTACGGATATCCCCGACGCGCTGCCCCTAACCGGCGGCCACCCGGCCCTCGACACCCAGCCTTCTGTGGTGGCGTTGCCAATGCCCTATTTGCACGGCACACGGAACAAGTCCGGTAAAGTCGCGGCCGAACACGCCCCCAACACGACCGCAGCTTTCGTCGAGTGGCTCCTCCAATCCAGTCACTGGAGGGTTCGCGACGAACAGACTGGAGATCGCCGCACGTTGCGCGAGGAAGATATCTGCATTCTCTTCCGGCAGACTGTCAGTTACGGGCGAGATCTAACCCAAGAATATGTGCGAGCCCTTGAATCGCGCAATATCGAACATGTTCTCGTCGGCTCAAAGTCGTTTCACAAACGCGAAGAGATCGGAAGCGTTCGGGCCGCTCTACACGCGATCGAATGGCCCGACGATGAACTCAGTGTGTATGCCGTCTTGCGCGGCGCGCTTTTCTTTATTGCCGACAGTGACTTGTTCAAATTCCGGCAAAGCCACGAACGATTCACGCCATTCTTCAAAGCACCCGCGAATCTTGATCCCGGCTTCCAGTCAATTGCGGAAGTTCTCGCGCTTATCAAAAAGCTGCATCGGGGCCGCAACTACAGACCGCCTGCGGAGACCATTCGCCGACTGCTTGATGCCGCTCGCGCTCATATCGGACTTGCCTTCCACTCCGGTGGCGAAAGGCGCCTCGCCAATGTCTACCGCCTCTGCGATTTGGCACGAAATTTCGAGACGTCACGACCGGGG
>CAXSIG010000447.1:0-5329 GCA_964237255.1 uncultured Bryobacteraceae bacterium | reverse complement strand
TATACGATCGTTGGGTTGATTACACCGGACTCCGGCAAGGTGTTGCTGCAGGGCTCGGATCTGACCAACATGCCGATGTACAAGCGAGCCCGGTTGGGTATCAGCTATCTTCCACAGGAAGCTTCCATCTTCCGGAAGCTCAGTGTGGAAGAGAACCTGCTGGCAATCCTCGAAACCCGCGACATGCGGTCCTCCGAACGCAAGAACAAGATGAATCATCTGATCGATCAGCTTGGCTTGCAGACTGTGCGGCGCAGCAAAGGATACATGCTTTCGGGAGGCGAGCGGCGGCGCGTGGAGATCGCGCGATCGCTCGCCATTGATCCGCATTTCCTATTGCTGGACGAGCCGTTTTCCGGTATCGATCCGATTCAGGTTTTGGAGTTGCAGCGCATCATCGAAGAACTGCGGCAATCCGGATTGGGGATCCTGGTGACAGACCACAACGTTCGTGCGGCATTGAACGTTGTAGACCGCGCTTACATCATCAACAATGGCCGGATCCTGGCGGATGGCACGCCGGCTTCGTTGCAGGCCAACAACGAAGTGCGTCGCGTATATCTGGGCGACGACTTCACACTCGAAGCGTAGTTAGCCGACCGAGCTACTTGATCGACATCTTGTCGAGCGCACCCTGAGCGACAGGCAGTTTCGCGCCACCGGCAGGTACGCCGTTCATCTGAAGCACGTACGCCACGATATCGGCATAGACGCTATCGATGAGAGACGCGGGCGCGGAAGGCGGCATTGTTTTCGTACGAGTGAAAAACTCACCGACGGTTCTGCCGGTCCACTGCTTCTTGAAATACTCGCCTCCCAGCGGGGGGCCGAACGTACCGTTGGTCATGGTGTTGCCATGGCAGACGGCGCAGTTTGCGTTGTAGTAACCCTTCCCATCTGAGGCTTGCTCCGCGGTGTATTGCGGCGCTATCCCGTTTGTCGATTGCACCGTGTTTGAGGTTGACTCGACTTTGGTGACGGTTATTGCCGGAGTTGGCGCGCCTTCGGCCGTGTAGGTGAACGCCAGGATCGCTCCGGGATCCTGCATCTTACTTGTCGCGCCGCCACTTACCGATTCGGCGAGACCGCCTGGATCCGTTGCGATGTAGATTGTCTTGCGGTCCGGGCTGATTGCCGTATCGCGGTATCGATTATTGGATTGGAAATAGCGGGACATGTGTCCCACCACATGCTGGCCATCGGGGCTGAGGTTGGCGACGTAGAGAGACCCGCGCTTCAGCGTGGTAACCAGGAGTACTTTGTCCCATCCCGGAACGCCGGTCCCTTGCGAGGTGTAGTATTCGACATTCGAATTCCCGGTGGTCGGCCAGCAAATGAAGTCGACTCCCTTGCATACCGGATCGCTAAAGTTAAAGCCGGTCGGGACCGTAAACATGGTATAGATCGGTTCGACAAAGGGCTTGGTGAAGGCCGACTCCGGTTCACGCGGAACGGACGGATCGATTTTCGTGTCGCTAAATCTCAACTGCGAACAGGGGGTGGTTGCGTCGGCCCAACGAGCATATTCGTAAGCCTTGTTATCTTTCAGGCCCGCGACGTGCGGCCAGCCGTAGTTGGAGCCCTTCTTCAGGATGTTGATTTCGTCGTCTGTCTTCGGCCCTTGTTCCGAAGAGTAGAGCGTGCCATCCGGGCCGAAATCGATACCTTGCGGATTGCGATGTCCATAGGTGTAAACGTGGCTGACCACGCCGTTCAGCTTCGGATTGTCGGCGGGTACGGAACCGTCTAGATTGATGCGTAGCGATTTGCCTTCATACGCGTGAAATACGTTGTGATCGACCTCGTCCTGCGTCGGGAGCCTCTGCGCTTCAATGGGAAGGCAGAAGTTGCCGAGCTGATCGTGGCCGCCATCGCCGATGGTGAGATACAGTTTTTGATCGGGGCCGAACTTCAGGCGCCCCGCATCGTGATCGTTGCCCGCCGGTACTCCGGTGATGATGTCGACCGGCTGGGAAAGCGTGCCGTTCGCCTTATCGTAAGTGAACCGCACGACCTTTCCATACAGAAAATGATAGCGGCTCTGCGGATCCGGGAACCAGCGAACCGGACCTTTGTTCTTATCGATGTAACTGTAAAAAGCGTAGACGAAATCGTTGCCCGTGCCTTTCAGAAGGCCGGGGTGGAGGGCCATGCCGAGCAACCCGTCCTGTCCACCGGGCGCAGACACTTCCGGAATGGTGACTGCCAATTTCTTTTCACCGGTTGCCGGGTCGATACGAGAGATTCTCTTCCCGGTGCGTTCAGTGACCCAGAGCATGTTGTCCGGCCCCCAAGTCAGTTCCCAAGGACCGGCAAGCCCGGAAATCAGGACGCGCTTGCTGAATTGTTTGGTGGGGCCAAGCACCATGTCGGGGCTGTCT
This sequence comes from uncultured Bryobacteraceae bacterium, assembly GCA_964237255.1. GTDB lineage: Bacteria > Acidobacteriota > Terriglobia > Bryobacterales > Bryobacteraceae > JALYXI01. The sequence continues at coordinate 2,948 of CAXSIG010000447.1, read as the reverse complement.
TGTGCCGGGGCGAGTGCGAAAAATAGGGCGGAGATGGGCAGCATGGCTGCCTTTACGAAGTGCTTCATGGACCTCTTCTTGAATGATGTTACTGGCTTCCTATCAGAATTAGCAAAGTTCACCGAGTTCACCGGCTGGACGGTCGCGATAACGACGGGAAATTTCGGACACACGTACGGTAGCCCGCCACCGGTTCCAGGCAGCAAAGGCGAATAGAAACGACGCCAAAATAGGGACGGCCGTGCTTAGGTACTCCAGCCTTAGCCAAACGAAAATGGCGAGCGAGAAGAGGCGGAGCGTGAGCGAGGCGACCAGTAACTGGAGCGACAGGGCGAAGTAGCCGCCCGCCATTTCGCGGCTGACTCGATGCAGAACGACGCCGAGCAGGGCCGGGATGGCGAGCAGGAGCGGACTGGCCCACTGCGTGACGCGGATCAGCAACACGCCGGATTGGGCGTCGGACAAGTTCTCGCGACCTAGGAGGATCGGCGGGACTAAAGCTAGGATGACGGCCATCCATAAAACATCGGTTCCGCGAATCCGGATACCTAGACCTACCAATCGGAAGGACCGCAACATTTCGAGGAGCGAAGCGATCAGGAACAGGAGCGCTAGCGCGATGGGGATCTGGCGGAGACTGCGGACGGTGACGTATTGGTCGGCATTCCAGCCGTAGAGATTGCCAGTCAGTTCGGTGGCATGGCGCAGGAGCGAGCACACGCAACTCGCACACAACCAGGTGAGGGCACGACGCATCGCGCCGGCCTGCGGAAAGTCGCCCCGAATGCGCCACCAGTAATAAAGGGCGGCGATATAGGCGGCTAAGTAGAGGGACTGAGTCATCCCTGGTTAACCGGCGGCGATTCGCGTGCCGACCGAAAGCATCAGGTCACCGGTCGCGCTGCCGCAGATGGAAGCCAGCGCGGCGCTCCAGTGTTCAAGAAGATCTTGGAAGCTGCCTTGGCTGTGGAGCTTCGCGAGGGCAAGCGTTCTCTCCACCGTTCCCAATCCGCAGATAGGCTCCATAAAACTTCCGAGCAGCTTTGCCGGCTCCGCGTTAATTTCCAGCGCGCATCGCGCCCAGATGCGGTCGAGGGAAGCAGGGCTGACATCGCCGGTGGCGCGGATGCGCGCGCCTTCGCTGCGTAGGAGTTTTTCCCAGTCCGTCACTTCGACGATTCTCCTGGCTGGCCGAAACGGGCCGCTAACTTCTTCTTTGCGTTGTGTACTCTCCACTGAACCGTTCCCGTGGGGGCGCCGGTCAGTTCCGCGATTTCGTGGTATTCGAGATCTTCGACGAAACGAAGGGTCATCACTTGCCGCTCCTCGGAATTAAGCACGGCCATCCAGCGCTCGAAATCGGAATGGAGATCCGGATTGAAGTTCGGTGCGGCCAGTTCGAACGCCTTGGCTTCGATATCGACCGTTTCCACTTCCCTGCCCCGCTTGCGCCAGTGCTGGAGCAGAACATTGCGCGCGATCTGATAGAGCCAGGGGCGGAAGCGTTCCTGGTCTCGCAACGCGGCGGCTTGCCGATACACAAGAAGCATTGTTTCCTGCGTGAGATCTTCGGCGATTTCGGGAGCGCAGCCCCGAAGGCGGAAGAAGCTCAACATTCTCGGCGCGTACAGTTGAAACAGCGCTCGGAAGTTCTCTTCCGTAAAATTTTCTTCCGTACTTCTCCATCCGCTCACAAAGATGCCGGGACAACGAATTTTGTTGGCTCGACCAACAAATTTTCCGATTTTGGCATCCTTGTTTCCGAACCTTATGAAATCCTCGTTGCGCCATGCCGCGCTTGCGTTCGTGTTGACGGCTTGCGGATCGCTTCCTGCCGCCGTTACTACCGTATATCAGCACGCGGGGTCGCTTGGAGCTAATTCGTCCGTCGCACTGTCGCGGGCGAAGGATGCCGGGGTGTACAGCCTTCTGTTTTCGGTGAATACTCCACGCGCTTTCGGAAACGATGGCCGCGTGATGGCGCGCGTCCGGGCTAAAGGGCAGATCATTACGGAAAAGACGCTTCACTTGGGCGATCCCGACTGGTACACAACGTTCCGTCTGCCGGCGGGAGCGCATGCGGAGTTGGTGGTGGAAGCTCATGGCGTCGCGGGAGCTTATAGCGCGCAGGTGAACCGCTTGCCGGACGACGCGCGCATTCCGGGTGGCGCGAATCACAGCTGGCAGACCGCATCGGCCATGGAACTTGGCAAGACTGTGTTTGCCTCCGGTGACGATGCTCCATACATTCCAGTACCGGGAACGCTTCGTAAGCAAATTGCCGCCGACCCAAAGGCGGAGGATTGGTACAAATTTCATTTCGACGCCGCGCGTCCCAAGCTGGTGTTCTTTCAGTTGGAACTGATGGACCGGGACGATGTTCCGGTGGATGTCGCCGTTTTTCGCGAACGCTCCGGGAAGTTGGAGGAGTATACGAAGGGCACGGACCCGGTGAGTCCCATTCACGAGGTGCAGGCGCTTGCCGGCAACAAGTTTTCGCCACGCGTGCTGGATGAAGGGGGCGACTACTACGTCCGCGTGCGCGCGAACCATCCGGAGTACAAGCTGAGGACGCGCTTGAATGAACTGCCTCCGTATGCGAATCCGCAACAAGCCGTGCAGACGGCTGCCGACTACATTATGGGAGCGGGCGATTCGTGGTTCGCCAATACTCCTCGGCGTGGCGGCACGTTCGATCGCGTCGCGCCGGTCCATCAGGAGACATCGTTGTGCGTGGCGTGCCACCCCAGCCATTTTTCGCAGCGGGCGCAGATGATGGCGGTGCAGAACGGTTATGCCGTGCATCAGCGGCAGCAGCTGCAATTTCTCGAAGAACGCTTCTATAACAATCCCCGGCCGTTTTACGGCTTCGAGAACGACGGCGTAGTTTGGTAGCGCGTAATTTCGGCGCCGGCCAATGTGCTGAGCCGAATCTCCGTGATCACCGA
>CAXSIG010000446.1:4927-5336 GCA_964237255.1 uncultured Bryobacteraceae bacterium | reverse complement strand
ATTTCTCCACCGCCTCACCGCCCGTCACCCTCTCGGCTACGTGCCGAATCGCTTGCAACTGCCGGTCGTCCGGCATGGTGTCCATCAGTTGGAGACCGGTTTCCCGCGCCACCCGCGTCGCCGTGAACATCATGATCAGCCCAATCGCGAACGCGCCGTAATGGTCAGCCCGCAGGAAGCGCCCGGGGTCCCAGAGCGTCAGCCCCAACGCTGTCATAGCAACCACGCCGCTGAGCATGTCGATACCGTCATTCATGGCATCCGCGCGCAAACTCGCACTTCCCAACTCCCGCGCGCCGCGCAGCTTGAGCCGTAGCATCCACATTTTGACGCCGATCGAGATGGCGATGGCCCAGATTGCATAGGGCTTCGGCGGTTCAGTTACGTCGCTGACGCCCGCCACCGCATG
>CAXSIG010000446.1:395-4899 GCA_964237255.1 uncultured Bryobacteraceae bacterium | reverse complement strand
TTCGAATCCGCCGGCCGAGCTGCCAGTGTCAGGCCAAGCAGAACCATTCCGCTGGCCAGGACGTCACCCGCCGATTCGAAACCGTCGGCTAGCAAGCTAGTCGAATGGCTCATCAGCCCGACCACAATCTTCATGGCGGCAAGCCCCGTACTCACGGCCATTCCCGTTACCGCGATGCGCTGTCCCGCTTGCACGAACTCAGTGTAGCGGCTGCTTCTTTTTCGATGAAGTCCGACGAGTTACAGCAAGGGTCACTCCGCGAAGCCATTCCGTATAAGCGACTTCATCGATCTTTCCCGCGGCTACGCCTAAAACCGCCCGGACCGCATCTTCCTCGGTCGCGCTGAACCGATATCCGTTTAGTTCCAGGAACAAGACACCGCATACAAAGCCGGTGCGCTTATTGCCGTCGAGGAACGGATGATTTTGAACGATCCCGACCGTGTACAACGCCCCCATGCCGATCACGTCCGTCGATTCGCTATCCGCAGCGTGTTGCTGAGGCCGAGCGAGCGCGGATTGCAGCAGCCCCTCATCCCGGATACCGATCAAGCCGCCGTGAATTGCCAGTAACCGGTCATGGATCGCCAGAGCGTCGCGCTCTACGATCCAAACCGGTTCGGTCACTTCGACAGTACGTTCAAGGTGTTCTTATAGCGGCTCATGATGTCCTCGGACTTGGTCATCTTCTCTTCAAAGCCGGGATCATAGCGCGTGAGCCGGTAATCGCCGTTGGGCGCTTCCACCAGAAAGAGGCGCTCGCCATCACTTGCATGGAGACGGCTGATAGCCTCTTTTGGTAGAACCACGCCGAACGAATTTCCGAACTTCCGAACTTTTAATGCCAGCATAACGGCTCCTGTAATAACAATTGTGATCACGAGTTGTTGACATTGTCAAGCGTGTTCCTAGTGTGCTTCGACCGTATCGCAATGCGATATTCTTTAGGATTATGTCAGGCCATTCCAAATGGGCGACCATCAAGCACAAAAAAGCCGCCACGGACGCGAAGCGCGGGAAAGCGTTTACCCGTCTTATTAAAGAAATCATGATCGCGGCGCGTAGTGGCGGCGACCCCGATATGAACCCTCGCCTACGCACCGCTGTTCTGGCTGCTAAGAACGTTTCCATGCCTTCCGACAACATCAAAAAGGCGATTCTGCGCGGCACGGGTGAATTGGAAGGCGGCCAGATCGACGAAGTCACTTACGAAGGCTACGGACCCGGCGGCACAGCGGTAATCGTCAACGTCGCGACGGACAACAAGAACCGCACGGTCAGCGAAATTCGTCACGCTTTCGGAAAGAACGGCGGGAATATGGGCGCGCTCGGCAGCGTTGCCTGGATGTTCGATCGAAAGTCGCAGATCATTATCTCGAAGGAAGGCGCACCCGACGAAGATACCCTGATGGGCATCGTTCTTGACGCCGGCGCGGACGATCTAAAGGACGATGGCGACGCTTGGGAAGTGCTCTCCGCGTCCGAGAATCACGACGCCGTTGTGGCCGCGCTGGACAAAGCAAAGGTCAAGACCGAAGAAGCCGCCGTGGCGATGGTGCCGAAAAATCTCATCAAGCTGGAAGGCAAGGATGCCAGCGCGATGCTGCGCTTGAACGAGGCGCTCGAAGACAACGACGACGTCCAGAACGTCTACTCCAACTTCGATATCGACGAAAGCGAACTCGAGAAAATCGCTTAGCTCCCCATGCGCATTCTCGGAATCGACTGCGGTTCGGAGCGGACCGGTTTCGGGATCGTGGATAGTAACGGTCGCTCTCACACGCTTGTCGATCACGGCGTGATTCGCACATCTCCGAAAGCGCCGTTCGAGCAGCGGCTCAGCGAGATCGCTGCCGGGTTGCGGCGCAGCATCGAAAGTTTCTCGCCGGAGATGGCGGCGGTAGAAGAAGTTTTCTACGCGGTAAACGCGCGCACGGCAATCAAGCTTTCCCACGTGAGAGGCGTTGCGCTCCTCTGCATTGCTGAAGCGCAAATCGCCTTTGCGGAATATTCGCCGCTTGAAGTGAAGATGAGCGTGGTGGGTTACGGGCGCGCCGAAAAGCAGCAAGTGCAGATGATGGTCAAACAGATCCTGCGGCTCCAGCAGCCGATCGCCTCCGAGGACACCTGCGATGCCCTGGCAGTCGCCATCTGCCACGCGAACCATATCTCCACGAAACAAAGGATGGCCGCCGTTTGACGCTGCCCGCGCTACTGCTGTTTGCACAGGCCATCACGTATACGAAGTCCTTCCCTGGAAGCTCTCCCACCTACGTGAAAATCGAAGTCCCCGAGTCCGGGAACGCGACTTACAATGACGATCCAAAAGGCGATACGCCCGCGATTACTTTTGCGGTAACGCCTCAGGACTTGGCCAATCTCAAAGATCTTACAACCAAGCTGAGCAACTTCAACAAATCGGTTGAGTCCCCCGCGAAAGTCGCGTTCATGGGGATGAAGACGTTTCGATTCGAGAACGGCCCCGAACAGCATGAGATGAAGTTCAACTACTCCGAAGACCCCGACGCGCGCGCGCTCGCGGATTGGTTCGACCGCATTATCGAAACGGAGCAAGAGCGCCTGGACCTGGAAACCAAGGCACGCTTCGACAAGCTGGGTGTAGATAAAGCTCTTATCCGGATTGAGGTCTCCTGGGACGCGAAACGCCTGGTAGCGCCGGAGCAATTCCTCCCGATTTTGGATCGCATCACGAAAAACGAAACTTACATGCACATGGCGCGCGCCCGGGCCGCCGGATTGGCCGAACATATTCGAGGTACGGTCAAGTGAAGTTGTTCGTCCTCGCGCTGCTCGCTTTTACGGCCGGTGCACAACGCAAGCCCGACCCCGCCGCCGAACAGCAAGAACTCAACACCGCGCTAGCCGAAGCCGGCAATAGCCAAATCGATTTCATTCGCGCCCTTGAGACTCACCTCGCCAAATACCCCGCGTCCGCGCAGCGCGCCACCATCGAAGCCGCGCTTGCCAAAGCCGCCATTGAAACGAAGGACGACCGTCGCATTCTCCTTTACGGGGAACGAGTTCTTGTCAACAATCCCGACGACCTCCAGATTCTGGACCGCGTCATTCGCACTCTCCTAGTAACGGAAGATCGGTCGAGCGCCGAGAAAGCTTTGGCTCTGGCAGTCCGCGACGAGCACGATATCGAAAAGTTAGCCACCCAAACGCCACCGAGCCGCTACAGTGCGGCGCAATGGTCGGAGGAGATCGCGAAAGGGACCGCTCACGCGTTGGTCTACGAAGCTCGCGCGACCGGAAACATGGGTAAGGTCGATCAAGCGATCGAATTAGCCCAAAAATCCTACGAGCGCTACCCGAGCGCCGCCGCCGCGCGTGAATGGGGTCGATGGCTGGCGCGATCGAACAAGAACACCGAAGCGGTCCAACACATCGCCGAAGCTTTCACCATCGAAGATCCCGCCAGCACTGAGACGGATCGCGGCAAAGACCGCGTCCGCATGGGCGAACTCTACACCAAACTCAACGGTTCTGAAAAGGGCTTGGGCGATGTCATCCTCCAAGCCTATGACCGGACGCAAGCCATCGTGAGCGAACGGCTCGCACGCCTCAAAGCCCAGGACCCAAACGCCGCCGCATCAAAGATCACTGACTTTACGCTCACACCCGTTCTCACAGGCGCTCCCCTGGCGATATCCTCCCTTCATGGCAAGGTGGTAGTCATGGACTTCTGGGCTACATGGTGTGGACCGTGCAAAGTGCAGCATCCGCTTTACGAAAAAGTCCAGCAGCGCTTCAAAGACGATCCAAACGTAGTCTTTCTGGCGGTAGCCACCGATGAAGACCGCGCACTGGTCGCTCCGATCCTGAAAGATCGAAAATGGTCCGGCCAAAACTACTTCGATGCCGGTATCGCGGCAAAGCTCGATGTCTCCTCCATTCCCACCACCATAGTCGTAGACAAGAGCGGCAACATCGCCAGCCGTATGAACGGCTTTGTGCCCGAGCGCTTCGTGGATCTCCTTACCGACCGGATCAACCAAGCGAAGAAGTGACTATGACTCGACATCCTCACGAATTCGCAAGTACGCCGCATACCGTTCGGCCGCGATTTCGCCGGTAGCCAACGCCTCGCGAACACCGCAGACCGGCTCATGCGTATGGGTGCAGTCGCCGAACTGGCAACGCCCGCGATGCGCATCGAAGTCTCGGAACCCACGCTCCACCGCCGCTGCGGACACGTCCCACAAACCGAACTCCCGGACTCCCGGCGTGTCGATAACGCGGATACCACGCGCCAGCCGGTACATCGTTGACGACGTCGTCGTATGTCGACCCTTGCCATACAATTTGCTCAGTTCCGCAGTAGCCGCATTTGTCCCCGGAGCCAACCGGTTCATCAAAGACGATTTGCCCACACCGCTGTGCCCCACCAGTACCGCCAGTTTTCCTGCCAGCGCATCGGCCAGGTCGGACACGCCTTCGCCCGTCTTATTCGACACGCGCACCACCCGGAGGCCCATCC
>CAXSIG010000446.1:0-385 GCA_964237255.1 uncultured Bryobacteraceae bacterium | reverse complement strand
ATAGGGATCCAAGACGTCGAACTCGGCTTCCGATTCCACCTGATCTACCTTGGTCAGGCAGATCATGACCTCCGCTCCACCTTTCTCGACGGCGATGAGATAGCGATCGATCAGCCCTGGTCGCAATGTTGGCGCGCGCATTGCCGCGGTGATTACGACAACGTCCACATTCGCGGCAATCACTCGTTCCTGCCGCGCGTTCAAGGGATCGGGCCTGGAGAGTACGGTTCGCCGAGGCAGCACCTTGCGAATCATGCCGGATTCGTCGATCTCTACCCATTCCCCGATCGCAACCGGCCCATGAGGTTTGACGTAGACCGGCTCGCCATTCACCCACCCTTCACATCCCCTGGGACCGATAAACGAAATTTGCGTGATGCGCGTC
>CAXSIG010000445.1:0-5366 GCA_964237255.1 uncultured Bryobacteraceae bacterium | reverse complement strand
GTGAGAGTGACAAGCTGCCTCAACCGATCTTCACACCGGCAACGAAGGCAGCTGAAGGCCATGACGAAAATATCCCGTTCTCCGCCGTGGAAGAGCTGGCAGGTCCGGATCTTGCCGCACGTTTGCGCGATCTAACTCTGGATTTGTACTCGAAGGCTGCTGCATACGCGCTGACGCGAGGCATCATCATTGCCGACACGAAGTTCGAGTTCGGCCTCTTCTGCGATCAACTCCTGCTAGCCGATGAAGTGTTGACACCCGATTCCTCTCGATTCTGGCCTGCCGACGAATACACTCCCGGACGGGCGCAACGTTCCTTCGACAAGCAATTCGTTCGCGATTATCTGGAAACCACGAATTGGAACAAACAACCTCCCGCGCCATCGCTTCCGGCGGACGTGGTGGAGAAGACCAGTGCCAAGTATCGCGAGGCGTTCGAAATCCTAACAGGCCGTTCCTTGTGAACTGGCTCGATCTTACCCTCGGCTGTGTCGTTTTGGTATCAATGTTGGCCGGATTGCGCAAAGGGTTGTCTCGCGAGATCATCGGACTCGCCGCCTCCATCCTTGCGTTCGTACTCGCGTTCCTGGGGTATCACGCGGCCGGCCAACGATTGGCTCCGTATGTGAGTTCGGAATGGGCGGCGTCGCTTGGGGGTTTCTTCGTCATCTTTTTTGCCGTATTAATTGCGGGCGCTCTGCTTTCCGCAGTAGTGGGCGGCTTGTTGAAGAGCGTCGGACTATCCCCCGTCGACCGTGTTTTAGGCGCTGCCTATGGGCTGTTTCGAGGCGCGCTTGTCAGCTTCGGACTTGTGACTTTGCTCATTGCATTTTTGCCATCTTCAAAACAAGGCACGCTGCCCGATGCCGTGGTACAGTCGCGAATGGCCCCCTACCTGATTGAGCTTTCCCATGTCGTGGAACCGCTCGCGCCGAAGGGCTTGAAACAAAGTTTCGAAGAGCGTTACCGGCAAGTGAAGAGGAAAGCGGAATCGTAGATGCAGGAAAGTTTTAAAGAGTTGTCGTCGTACCTGTTGGACCGTAGTTTCTTCCTTGTCGAGGCCATCGAACTCGTGGAGAAAAGTTTAATCGAACTTGCTCTTGCCCGGACGAACGGCAATCAGTTCGCGGCAAGTAAGATGTTGGGAATCCATCGGAACACCATGAAGCGGAAGATGACGGAATACCAGATTCCGTCGAAGCGACCGCAACGCAAGCCCATTGCGAAAGCTAAGATTCCCGTTGGAACGAGTAAGAATCGTCGAAGCGCGTGACCGACCTTGCGATCTTCGACCTTGACGGTACGTTGATTGATTCCAAGCTGGATCTGGCGCACAGCGTAAACGCGGCGCTCGCGCATTTAGGGTTGGGTCCGCTTGCAAATGAGACCGTGTACAGCTATGTCGGAAATGGCGCTCCGGTTCTGATCCGACGAGCGATGGGCGTCGACGCACCGGACGCGGATGTCGCTCGCGCACTGGAGTTTTTTCTCTCGTACTATCGCGAGCATATGCTGGACGATACGGTGCTGTATCCGGGTGTGCGCAACGCGTTGGATCGGATGCTTGGCGCCGGCGTTCAGTTAGCAATCTTGACCAATAAACCGGTGCGGATCAGCGAAGCTATTATGGCGGGATTGGAACTGGGTGGGCACTTCCGCCACATATACGGCGGCAACAGCTTCGCACACAAGAAGCCGCATCCGGTTGGAATTGAGACGCTCATCGGACAGCTTGGCGCCACGCGCGACCGGACCGTGATGGTGGGCGATAGCAACGTCGATATGGAAACCGCGCGCGCGGCGCAGGTGCAGGCTTGCGGAGTGACGTATGGTTTCAATCCCGAATCGCTGCGGTCCACGCCACCGGACTTCCTGGTGGACAATCTGGAGGAGTTAGCGGATCGCTATGAGACAAGGCCATGAGTGACTCGTGTATTTTCTGTCGCATCGCCAACGGCGCCATCCCAGCCGAAGTTGTTTATGAGGATAGCCATTGCATGGCATTTCTCGATATCGATCCGCTTTTTCCTGGGCACACGTTGGTGGTCCCAAAGGAACATGCGGAAACCATTACGGACCTTCCTCATGCGCAAGTGGGTCCGCTCTTCGAAAACGCTCAAAAAATCACTCGCGCGGTAGAGTTGGCGACGGATGCGGGTGGCAGCTTCCTCGGCATCAACAATCGCGTCAGCCAAAGCGTGCCGCACCTGCACATCCACGTGGTGCCAAGGCGCAAGAAAGACGGCTTGCGCGGATTCTTCTGGCCTCGCAAGAAATACGAAAGCGCGCAGCACCTGGCCGAAGTCGCGGCGAAGATTCGGGAAAAGCTGGCAGAGATTACGGCAGCAGCGCCTTAATTTTGTCCTGAAGACGCGTGAAGTCCACCGGCTTGGTGTCGTAGTCGTTGCATCCCGAGTCCATGGCTTTCTCGCGATCGCCCGGCATAGCGTGCGCCGTTAACGCAATTACGGGGACGTTTTGGGTGCGCGGATCCGCCCGCAGTGCGCGCGTCGCGTCCCAGCCGTTCATTACGGGCAAGCTCATATCCATGAGCACCAGATCGGGGTTCTCGGCAAAGGCCAGATTGACGCCCTGCTCGCCATCCACCGCGACGACTACGTCGTAACCGGCGCGTTTCAAACGCCGTACCAGCATGTCGCGATTCATCTCGTTGTCTTCCACTAGCAGTAGCTTGCTCACTTGTTCGGGCTCACGTGCACTCAAAGCTATAATAATGCTGCTTGCCGAGTCCCGCCATTCCCGGCCAACTTCTGGTGGTCGACGATAACGAGAATAACCGTGACATGTTGGTGCGCCTGCTCCAGCGACAGGGGATGGAGACGACGACGGCAACGAATGGCCGTGAGGCTCTGGAGTTGGTGCGCGAACGCTCCTTCGACCTGATGCTGCTGGACATCATGATGCCCGTAATGGACGGCTTCGAAGTTCTCCAGACCATCAAGGCAGACGCGCGATTACGAGAGTTGCCGGTGATTGTACTTTCGGCGATCCACGAGATGGACGCGATCATCCGATGCATCAAAATGGGCGCCGACGATTACCTGCCCAAGCCGATCGACCTCACGCTCCTGCGAGCGCGCGTGGGAGCCAGCGTGCAGAAGAAGCGGCTGCGCGATCGCGAGAAGCAGCTCCTGCTGAATATCCTGCCGGCGAGCATTGCGGAGGAACTGACTGAAAACGGTTCCGTGAAGCCGCAGCACCTGAATGAGGTGACGATCCTCTTTACGGATTTCGTGAAATTTTCCCGGCTGACGAAACAACTTTCAGCGGGCGATCTGGTAGCACTTCTCCATGTGTGTTTCACTGAATTCGACCACATCGTGACGCGGCGCGGGCTGGAGAAGCTGAAGACAATCGGCGATAGTTACATGCTGGTTGGCGGGCTGGACCAGCAACGGCCATCCCATGCTGTCGATACTGTGTGGTCGGCGCTTGAGATCATTGACGCCGTGCGTGCCTTAGAGCTTCCCGAGGGTGTGGAGTTGGAAGTTCGGGTGGGAATTCACACCGGTCCGGTGGTGGCGGGCGTGGTGGGGGTTCATAAGTTTGCATTCGATGTGTGGGGCGATGCGGTGAACTACAGCGCGCGTTTGGAAGCGTCCAGCCAGCCGAATCGCATCAACATTTCTTCCGAGACGCTTGCGCTGGTGGAGGGCTTCTTCGATTGCGAGTACCGCGGGAAAATCCTGACCAAGGACTTGTATGAAGAAGACATGTATTTCGTGAACGGCAAGGTGGCCGATTTCAACGCGAAATATCGCGACAAGTTTGGGCGGGAGCCGTAACAGAATGTGACCATTTGCATCGAGAGACGATGAGCGCTAGCGTAAATTTGTATGACCGTGACAGCAATTCAAGAAGCAATTCAGGATCTCCCTGCTATAGAAAGGCGCACCTTGGCAAGCTGGCTGGATGAGTTGGAACAGCGCGAGTGGGATTTGGAAATGGAACGCGATTTTTCCCCGGATGGAAAGGGCATCTGGCTTGTAAGGAAGGCGGAGGCCGATTCTAGAGAGAATCGAACAGTTCCTCTCGAAGAGGTGATTGGTCAAATCATAAGTCGCCGCAGAACGCCGAACGCGTGAGGTATCGATCCACAACTTCCCTTGACTTTCGACAACAACTAGAAAACCTGCCCGAAACTATTCAGGATCAGGCCTTTAAACAGTACGACTTGTTTTCTCAAGATCCATTTCACCCGTCGTTACGTCTGAAGCAAATCGGCTCCTATTGGTCTGTCCGAATCTCCCGGTCCTATCGAGCTCTGGCGATAAGAACTGGCGATTCGTTTGTTTGGATTTGGATCGGTAACCACGACGAATACGAGTCGATTCTTAGGAAACAATAGCCAGCGGGTCTACACGCTTGGAATGCGTGCTACATGCGTAGAAAACGGACTCAGATGAGTTCCAGTCTCGGCGACGTACCAATCGTAAAAAACTTTAATGGCGGCTTGTGCGGCGGCTGCCGTCGGTACCGCGAATATAAGTCCAAAAAAGCCGAACAATTGACTTCCGGCGGCAATTAGGAATAGGCCAAGCAAGGGATGAAGTTCTACCGCATTTCGCATAATGGTCGGTTGCAGAATCCAGTCGTCGATGAACTTAATGATCATGATTGTCAAGATGACTTTATAGATCACGCTGTAGTCATGAAACTGTAAGTACGCAAGTGCGGATGCCAAAAGCGCCACGCTAAAAGGACCGATATACGGGACAACGTTCACAAGTCCGGCTAACACGGCCAACTCCAAGGCATACTCCAGACCGATTAGCTTAAGCGCGATAAACGTGACGATCGCAAAGCATAGTGAATCGAGCATCAGACCTCGCAGGTAACTGCCGAGAACGACATCGATTTGATAAACCAGCGACACCAATTTTTCGACGTGGCGGCGTGGACAGATTTTGACGAGGCTATTCATCCATCGCGGGCCTTCTACAAGCGGAAAGTAAGTCAGCAGCGGCAAGACTAGCAGGTTCAACAATTTCGGGGAGAAGCCAATCAGGGCCGCTGGAACGCCGGCGAGAAAATGCGCCACCCATTTGCGGGCCGATTCCATTCCGGAGATCGCGATTTCCGAGCCGACGGGCAGTTTACTCAACCACGTTTTCTCAATATCGGCGGGGAAGGTATTGATGAGCCCTCCGAGTTCCGCTAGCCGCTCATGCTGCGTTGAAACAGCGCTGATCGCGAGCGGCACAAGGATGCGGGCAACCAGGATGAAGATCGCAATTGACAACACATAGAAGCCGATTACGATGCGGGCACGCCGGTACCCGCGCGCTTCCAGCCTCACGATTAGCGGATTCAGAAGATACGCGAGGACGATGCCGAGGAAAAAA
>CAXSIG010000444.1:3425-5371 GCA_964237255.1 uncultured Bryobacteraceae bacterium | reverse complement strand
ACCGGTGCCACTTGTAGTAGCCGAAACAGATCGGACTTCCCATACCAACCGCAGCCGATCATCCCCACACGGCGAGGTTTGCCATCCGCGGCGAAGGCAAGTCCGGCAAGAGCGCCGGCCGAAAGAAACGCGCGTCGATTCATGACGCGATTATATGCGCATGATCGTGTCCGGGAAAGCTACCCTGATGACTGATGGCCCAAATTCGCCGCGCGCTCCTCAGCGTCACCGATAAGACCGGACTTGCTCCGTTTGCCCAAGCTCTACATGCGCTCGGCATCGAACTTGTCTCCACAGGAGGCACAGCCCGTCTACTCCGCGACTCCAGCATCCCCGTTCGCGACGCTGCGGAACTCACTGGCTTTCCGGAGATGCTCGACGGTCGAGTTAAGACCATGCACCCGAACATCACGGGCGCAATTCTCGCGATGCGTTCGAACCCGGCTCACATGGCCTCTCTTGCCGAGCACTCCATTGCGCAGATCGATATGGTGGTCGTAAATCTCTACAACTTCGCGGGCGCGGCTGAGGACCCGAACTCCTCGCGCGATGTGTTGATTGAGAACATCGATATCGGTGGTCCCACCATGATCCGTTCCGCTGCTAAGAATTATCAGGATGTCGCGGTACTCACGTCGACGGAGGACTACGCCCCGGTTCTCGCCGAGTTGCAGTCTCATGGGTCGCATCTCTCGCCTGAAACTCTCTGGTCGCTGTCGAGAAAGGCCTTCCGCACGACAGCTGCGTACGACGCTGCAATCGCAGATCGCCTTGACGCACCCGATACTCCGGTTCTTCGCATCGCCGCTCCCAAGCGCTTTGACCTTCGGTATGGCGAAAATCCTCACCAGAAAGCCGCACTTTACGGATCCGCAACGCACGGGGTCGCCGGAGCCGAACAACTTCACGGAAAAGAACTGTCGTACAACAACCTGGTCGATCTCGATGCCGCCTGGCAGTTGGTAACCGAATTCAGCCATCCGGCAACCGCTATCGTCAAACACACCAACCCTTGTGGATGTTCGGAGCGCCTCACGCTCGCGGAGAGTTACGCACGTGCTTTGGAATGCGATCCTGTTTCGGCGTTTGGAGGCGTAATCGGCTTCAATCGAACAGTCGACCGTGCTACCGCCGAACAAGTGGCGCAACTCTTCGCGGAAGCGATTGCCGCTCCCGATTACGACGGGGACGCTCTAGAAATCCTGCAAGCGAAGAAAAACCTTCGCATCCTTCGCATTCATTCGAAACCCGATGCTCTTGTGATTCGTAGCATTGAAGGCGGGTTCCTCGCGCAAACCGCAGATCGTAACGTATTGGCTTCGCGCTCCGCCAGAGTAGTTACGGAGCGTTCGCCTACGGACGCCGAATGGGACGCGCTTGAGTTTGGTTGGAAAGTGGCGAAGCACGTGAAATCGAATGCGATTGTTTATGCGCGCCCAGGACAAACTGTCGGTGTGGGAGCAGGGCAGATGAGCCGAGTGGATTCTGTGAAGATTGGCGCATCCCGCGCGCATCTATCGCTTGAGAGCTCCGTGGTCGCATCCGATGCGTTTTTCCCCTTTCCCGACGGTTTGGAAGAGGCTGCGCGTAACGGCGCGACTGCGGTTATTCAACCAGGAGGTTCAGTGAAAGATTCTGACGTGATCGCAGCAGCGAACCGCCTGAATGTCGCCATGGTTTTTACTGGCGTTCGGCATTTCCGTCATTAGATCTCAAGCTAAAATAGCTTCAGTGTGGAAACGCACAGAGTTCCTTATTCTTCTGGTCGCAACGGTTGTCCTCGCCGTAACGACCTTCACTTTTGCGGAAACGTGGACCGCTGCCCGGAAAGACCGGGAAGCGGATGAACGGTCACGAGCTGTTGTCGAAAGTGTCAACTCTCTTCTGAAGTCGGTTACCGACGCGGAAACCGGCCAGCGCGGTTACCTGCTCACGCGCAATTCCAA
>CAXSIG010000444.1:0-3415 GCA_964237255.1 uncultured Bryobacteraceae bacterium | reverse complement strand
CGTCCGAAGTCCGTCGCCTTCGACAAATCCTGCCTTCAACTCCGGATACGGAACGCTTCTATGCGTTGGTCAATAGCAAGATGGCGGACTTGAGCCAAACCATTGACGTGCGCAATCGTGCCTCCTTCGAGGCGGCTCTGCAAATCATCGCCACGGATCGCGGCATGAACGACATGGAATCCATTCGCACCCTGGCGCAGCGCCTGACCGCGGGCGAAAACGCTAAGCTGGCCGAACACCTGACAACACGACGGGAACGGTCCTCTCGCAGCGGGTTTATCAACATTGGTGGAGGCGTGGCGTTGCTCGGCCTTTTGATTTTTTCCGCCGTGATGATTCATCGCGCGACTACGCGCCGGGAACAGTTGATTGCGCTGCTCCGGCAAGATGACATACGTCTTCGCGAACTTCGCCAACAGGCGGAAGGGGCTGAGGGTCGCGTTCGGGACATCCTGGAAAGTATCGCGGATGGCTTCGTGTCATTTGACCGGTCGTTCGCCATCGCCTATGTGAATTCGGCAGCCGAGAAGATCTTCGGATGTCCTCAAGCCGAACTCCTCGGCAAAGATTTCCGCACGGAGTTTCCGGAGGATGCGGCTGTGGCTGTGGAAGAGCACCATCGCAAGGTGATCGAAACGGGCAAACCGGTTACTTTTGAGACGTTCTCGCCGGCGCGCAATCAATGGTGGGAACAGAGTATATATCCTGCAAAGGACAACAGCTTCTCGGTTTTCTTTCGTGATGTTTCAGAACGAAAACGCTTTGAGGAACGTGCTCGCCATTCCCAAAAATTGGAGAGTTTAGGCGTGCTGGCCGGGGGCATCGCTCACGATTTCAATAATCTCCTTACAGCGATTTTGGGTGGTGCGAGCCTGACTCAGGAAGAGCTGCCACCCGATTCACCGGCCGCCAGTCATCTTAAGATCGTCCTAAACGCTGGCGAACGCGCCTCACAGTTAACCCGGCAAATGCTCGCTTACTCCGGGCGGGGCCGTTTCGTGGTCCAGCCGATCGATCTCTCTCACCAAGTCCTTGAGATTACAGAACTCCTGAATTCCTCCGTTACTCGCGATATCGAATTAATTTTCGACCTGAATACGAACGGCATCCTGGTAGAGGCCGATACCGGGCAGATCCAGCAGCTTGTGGTGAATCTGGTAATTAACGGCGCCGAAGCGATCGAGAGCGGCATGGGAACGGTCGTAGTCTCTACGCGCCTGGAACAATTGGATGAAGACTACGTGCGGGATAATCTGGCGGATACCTCAGTTGAGCCAGGCCCATATGTGCTGCTTCAGGTTCACGATACGGGAAAGGGAATGGACGAAGCGACACTCAGCCGCATCTTCGATCCATTCTTCACAACCAAGTTCACGGGCCGCGGGTTAGGCTTGGCGGCAGTGATCGGCATCGTGCGTGGACACCGGGGAGCTCTCAAAGTCTATAGCCATCCCGGTCAAGGAACTACCTTCAAGGTCTTCTTGCCCGTGGCGTCTCGTGAGGCTGCCCACATTACCCTTCCCGAGTCTGCTGAACCCGTTCACGGGAGCAATGAGACAGTATTGGTGGTAGACGATGAAGAGCCTGTTCAGCATCTGGCAAAAGCGGCGTTGAAGAAGTATGGCTATCAAGTGATCCAGGCCCATAACGGTCAGGAGGCGATTGAAGTCGCGAAGCAAAATAAAGACAGCATCGATTTGGTTCTTCTCGATATGACCATGCCTGTGATGAATGGCGAAGAAACCATGAAGCATCTCCGCGAACTGTCTCCCACGCTGCCGATTATCGCCACCAGCGGCTACAACGAAATCGAGGCGCTACGCCGCTTTGGCGACGGGGTGTCCGGATTTTTGCAAAAACCATATCGCGCAGTCACGCTCGCCGAAAAAGTGAAGGGCGCTCTCACGCGGCGCAAATCCGAAGTAACATAACAACCGATGAAGAAAACGTTTTACGGGTGGTGGATTGTCGCCGCCGCGTTTTGCACTTTCGGTCTTTCGACAGGAATTCCGTATTACAACGCTCCGTTCTTCTTCGACTACTACAAGAAGGATTTTGGTTGGGCAACGCACGACGTCACCCTGGGTTTCCCGCTTGCCGCCATCCTGACTCTCTGGGTCGGCCCGATCTTGATTCCGCGCTTCAGCCAGCGCTACCTCATCATCGCCGGTACGGGTTTGACGTTCTTCGCATTCCTGGGCTTCAGCAAGATGTCGGGAAGCCTGCCTTGGTTTTACTTCCTGTATTTCGTCTACACCGTCGGTTATTTGTTATCTGGCCCAATCCCGCATCAGGTCATCGTCTCCCATTGGTTTAAGAAGAACCGGGGGACTGCTATGGGTATTGTGTACGTGGGCGTCGGTGTCTTCGGCGCGATTGGCACGCAAATGGTGAAATGGCTTTCGAACTCGTACAACTACAGGACGGCGCTTTTCGCCATTGCGCTCGTACTTTTCTTGGCGTGGCCGCTTGCGTTCTTCGTATTGCGCAATCGCCCGGAAGAGATGGGCCTCTACGCGGATGGTGAGACTACGCCTCCTGCTCACTCGAAAATCGAAGCGCGTAGTCTCAAGTACCTGGCGGGCCAGTTCCCCTTCTGGATGCTGCTCTTGGGTTCCATTTGCTCCATCGGGGCAATCGGCTCCATCAATTTCCATATGAAGCTGGTCTTTAACGATCAGGGCTTCAAAGATCAAAAGCTCCTCAATGACGTCTGGTCCACGGCGCAATTCTGGATTTTGATTTCGAGCATCGCGGGCCGCCTGCTGATCGGTAAGCTGTCCGACATGTTCCCGATGAAGTACGTGATGACCGCGACGTATTTCGTCGTCGCCGCCGCCATTCCGCTTCTGTTTACCGTGAAGCCGGGCGACCAGCCGATGACTTACGTCTTCGCTGTAATCTTCGGCTTCGCGATGGGCGCCGACTATATGCTGATCCCGCTTATGGCCGCGAAGCAGTTCGGCGTGAACTCGCTGGCTCGCGCCATGGCCATCATTCTGCCCGTCAACACAATCGGTCAAACCTGGATTCCGCAAGGCGTCAGCTACCTGCGGGACAGCTTGGGCAACTACACCGCTGCCATGGCTGTCGTTTTGGTAATTGCGATGATTGGAGCGATCGCGATTACCGTTCTGCCGAAGGAGGGCGCGGAGGCTTGAAGCAGTCCGCGCCGGATTCCCGATTCAGCTCCCAAATATTTTCGCCATCGCTAAGTACCGCGAGTGTCGCCATACTGAGGAACAGGCCGTGCTCCACAAGCCCGATCATGCCGCGAAGCTCCGCGGCTAATTCCGCGGGGCGGTCCATCGGTCCGGTCTGGCAGTCTAGGATCCAGTTCCCTTCGTCTGTGACGTAGACCTTCCCGTCGCGTTTACGGACTTCCGGTTCGATAGCCATCGCGCGAAGTCTGGCG
>CAXSIG010000443.1:0-5395 GCA_964237255.1 uncultured Bryobacteraceae bacterium | reverse complement strand
AACAAACGCGGCCGCGTTGAACAACTTGGCTTACTTAATGTCGGAGACTGGCGGCAATTTGGACGAAGCTTTGACGCTGGCCCAGCGCGCCAAGCAGGCGATGCCAGCGCAGTTCGAGATCTCCGATACCATTGGCTGGATCTATCTCAAGAAGAACCTGCCCGACAACGCGGTCGACATCTTCCGGGACATCATTTCGAAGGTGCCCACAAACTCGACTTATCACTATCATCTTGCGATGGCATTGATTCAGAAAGGCGATAAAAGCGAAGCCGCGAAGCAGTGTCAATTGGCTTTAGCGAACAAGCCGAACAAGGAAGAAGAAGGCCGAATTCGGGACTTGATGACCCGCATTTAAGCGTAGAAGCGGCGGGAATTAGATCTGCCTTGACAAACAACAGTAGTAAGCAGGCAGACAACCTCCGCACGAAGGACATCGAAGGAGGTTCTTGCCGTTGGTTTTTAAAACGTGACCGTCCATAGTTTCACATATGTCTGTTCCCGTCACACTTCATCACTCGTCGTCGAGGGACATAGAAGCTCTGGACGCCCACACTCCGCAATGTCTTGAGCTGAGCGTTGCGGCCTTCGCAGTGGTCGATGGTGAAGTCAGCCGATCCCATGCCGCGCGAAACTCTCCGGGAGAACGATCGCGGAGCGAGCTATGCGGACGGTCCGGGTTACAGTGATGCCGCCAGCGTTCAAGTTTCTGGCGAATATCTTCGAGACAGAAGAACACTTCTGTATTCAGGGACTCGTCGCGAAGCCTGCCATTAAACGATTCGATGTATGCGTTTTCGACCGGCTTACCGGGCCGGATGAAGGCAAGCTGTATCCCATGCCGGTAAGCCCATGCCTCCAGAGCACGGCAAGCGAATTCATCCATTGTCTACCGTGATCGATACCGGTTTCGGATTGCGCCGGAGTACAAAGCCGAGTGCATCGGCCACTTTTTTATCGCTCAACTGGGTGTCGGCAAAGAGGAGCGGACATTCCCGCGTAAACTGATCCACGACGGTAAGAATGCGGAACCAGCGGCCTTCCGCCGTATGATCGTGAATGAAATCCATACTCCAACGCTCGTCTGGGCGCATAGCTTGTGTCAGCGAAACCCGGGGCTTTTACTCCCGCTTTTCTTCTCTCCTTGGTTCGTACGATCAAGCCTTCTTCAACGTAGACCCGATAAGTCCTATTCGCATTGGCATCCCAACCTTCCCGCTTCAGCAATACCGTCAAACGCCGGTATTTCTAACGCACGTGAACCCCGGCCAGCTCACGGAGTCTTCTCCGCAGCGCTGTATCGGGTTCGCGCAGAGTGAGATAACGAAGGCTGGAACGGTGGATAGGAACAAGCCCCGCCGCCCGCCAACCTAGTAGGCTTGCTCCACCTACTGGGCCAGCTCACGGCGGCGCCCAGGCTTCACAAACGTTTTTCGCGACGATCTCCTGCATGATGTGCCGGTCAGCGATACGTCCGCGACTTAAGCGCTTTACTTTTCCGTTCTCTTCCCGCAGTTGACGAAGCTCGCGCAACTCGGTGACTCCCAGCCCGATCGGCCGTCAGCTTTCGGTGGCGGAACAGATACACCTGGTAGTTCGAATCTGATCGAGCCCTAAATATTCTGGTGAACGATAGAAGTGGCGGGCCATCGAGCACGTGTTGACGTAGTTGGGTCACAGGGCACTCCTTGTGCCCAAACATATCCAAGCGAAGCCGAGTTAGAAGTCGTGAGGGACCCGAACGCGCCAGCTCCAACGCCTTAGCGGCTTAGTTCAAACTACCCGATCGGAATCTTGCATAAACAGCGACACTCCTATACGGATAAACGGCGCTATGTAGAAAGCAACTGTTCGCGCAGTCCGCTAGCAAGTATTCGTGGCCAAATAGAGAAATCTATCTGTATCCCGCCTTATCGCCCGAGCAAGCCGCCCGGTTTCCCGGATAACGTCGTCCTCGCAGATGATCGCCTCTTCTGCCGTTTACTCCTGCCGCGAAAGGCGTAAGTGGCTTGAGAACAGCATTTTAAAAGGCAGGCCACCGGTCTCTTCAACCTGTTGACATCACCGGGAAGCAAGAGAAGCACCGTCCTCATAACTGATTTGAACATCCCAATGTCTCCCAACCTGGGCGGATTGATGATGTTTGCCCTGTCACCTAAAGTCCTTGCTCTTACCTGCCGATACAAAGACCGTGAATGGTGCGTGCCACAGCCGTCGCATGCAGCTTGATCGAACGCCGCCGGGTACAACCGCAAAATCGGGCTTCTACTTAGAACCCGTGAATGACATAGAACCGTGATCTTAACTTACTACCATGTCGACGCCCTGCTGCTAGCGCTTAGCGTCTTGATCGCGTTCGCTATGATCAATAAGTTTTGTCCCGGGTTTTCTCCCGAGTTGCTGTTCAACGGCTGGAACAGGCCGCGGGTGGGTACACTTCTCGGTGTCTTAATCCTTGCGATATGCACATTCGCCGTGTACTTTGGCAACAACCAATTTGGCGGTTACGATCAGAGTATTATCGTCGATACTCAGTGGCGATATTTCCAGGGGCAAAAGCCATTCGTTGACTTCTACTGCACCCTTCCCCCGGGATTCCTGCTCGGCCTAAAATATTCCAACTACTTTCGCTTTGCACCATGGGATTCTCAATTGGCTCTCAACGCTGCGTTCGCCGCAATCACGTTTCTTTGGTTTTACTTTCTACTGAAGCGTTTGCTCTTCGCACGAGCGGTAGCTTTGCTCGTGGCACTGTGCATGGAGGCATGCTCGACGCTTTTTGCGTGCCATTGGTGGTACAACACCATTTCCAGCGTTAGCGGTGGCCTGTTTTTTCTGTCCGTTCTCTGCTTTGTCTACGCACCGCGGGGCCGGTTCTCACAATGCTCTTTGGTTTTTTCACTTGCTCTCCTAGGGATCATGAAGCCCAACATCTCGGTCCCTCTAATCGTCGGCTCAGTTGCAATTATTGGGGCAACTGGATGGAACATTGTGCGATTTGTCATCCTTATGTTTGTTTCATTCTCTTTAGACGTTATCGTCCTTCTAACGAATTCGATCCCGCCCCTGATAGTGTTGCGAAACTTTCGTGAAATCTCTCGATCTCGGGGTCTGTTAACCCCACAGGGCTTCCTGGACTACACAGCGACGGAGTTCGTGTTTGCCATGGCTCTTCTTGCGCTGTTGGTCAGTCCCGTCGTTGTGAGCCTATATTTTAATCTGACTCGCCCCCTAAGCCTTGATCGGAAATCCCTGTGTAGCCTCCTTCTTTTGCTTCTGGGACCAACCGTCGCCGTCATCGGCATGTTAACGAACGGAGAGTACAAGTATGTCGATATGGTCCTCATCGTACTAACGGGAAGTCTCTTGATCTTTAGTGATCGAACTTCTTTTCTACCGGTAGCTAGCCGTTCCAATCTCTGGCCGAAATTCTACGGCATGGTGTTATGCGTCGTGTGTGTGCTCTGCCTTTATTCTGGAGCTGTCCGACGGCGGGTTAAGAAGATTGGCCCATTCTACGAGGTTCCCGCCAACCAGATCGCTGGATCCCCTGTGTTTCCGCATCTCAGAGTGGGTCCCCAGTTGATTGGAACCCTTCGGGATGTAAGTACCGAATTACGGTCGATAGGTGACAAGAAGAATGTATTTTTCGGGCCGCGAATGGAATTTTGCTACGCCATGTTCGGTCTTCGCTCGCCGCGTTCGCTTCCGATCTGGTTACACCCCGGAACATCCTTTCCTGCGTGGCGCGAAGGGGAAGTGATAAACAAATGGCGCAAGTCTCACTTCAGCACTCTTGTGTTCCTGAAAGGCGACTATACCTACTACCCGCCCGCTCTGCTTCGAACTATTAAGAACGATTACATTTGCGATCAAACGTATCCCTACCTTACTGTCTTTCGGGCGAAGAGGCCCTTTGTCGATGATTAGAGAGGAGATCTAACAAACTGTTTGCGATACATGAATCAAATAGCGAATCGACGCTAGTTGGCGGAGTAACTTAAGAACGTAGCTGCCGGTATCTAGGGAACGGCAATAGGTGGAAGCCGGTTGCAAGTGGTGCGTCAGTTATTGATCGACGCGTTCCTGTTGACTGGGCAGGAACACTGCTCGGGATCGTTCTTGCGCGGGCGGGACTTCGTGAACTACTATCCGTCGCGCCCCCGAATAACCCCGATGGCAAGCAGTCTCGATCAATGCGGAAGTCCTAGTGTTCTCCGCAGTGGCTGGCCTGGCCTTCGGCGGCGATTTTTGGTCTCCACTCAGAGTCGCGCATTAACATCGGCGGCCTTTAGGTCAGTAGTTGTGTAGAACGATCGGTTCGCTGGATCGCTTCACCTTACCGTGCACCCACACGGCTTAGCTCCTAGGCGCCTTGCAAGAAATTCGGCAAAATGTCATCGGCGTTCATCCTCGTTCATCTGCGGCCAGTCACGCGCGCTAAAACCTTATTTCCCGCGTTTCCTCAACTGTTTAGAGCGTAGAAACGAAGATTCCGGCTTAACTAACTACAACAATGTGGTTGAGAGTATGACAACAGACCGCACCAACGGAGCCAAGTCTCACGGCCTCACGTCCGGCCTGGGCAAGCGCATCTCCTCCCGCAATTCGCTTAAACACGGCCTTCTTGCCGATACCCTCCTCCTTCCTGATGAATCCCGCGATTCTTTTCCTTGCGCTCTCTACCAAAATGTATAACGTCTTCCGCTCCATCAACGAACTCGAAGACCTCTACGTCCAGCGCATGGTCGGATCCGCGACTACGAAGCCGCCGCCCTCATGGTCGAAATCTCCGCGAGGCCTTTTTTGATGTGGCTCTGCCGGGTTCCAAAAAGTGCATGCGCCCGGAAGCGCCGGCAGCGTCTTCCAGACTTTGAAGATGCGTTACCTGCGCGAATCCAAGAAAGCGCAAAATGCAGCTGTTTTAGCTGCGTGATAACGCCGTGGAAATGGCGGATTCCAGCAAACGAACCTGGCCAACCCGATGAAAAGAAAACAACTCCGCTGTCTCAAAACATGGAACCCGAGCGGAACCCCAACCCGGAACGAGAGCCGGAACAAAGTACTGAGTTAGCCGTCCCGAGCCTGCAGCCCGAAGCCGCAACCACCCCAACCGACGTCCATCCGCGCGTCTTTGTTAGACCTTCGCCTCGATGGAGCGCGCGCCATTGCGGAATCGTCATTTCCGGTGACCGGCAAAAACAGATCAATCCTTCAACATCGTGCCGACGTGCTGATGAAAATGCCGGAGTCGAGCATCTGGTCCCATCCGGTATCTCGATCACAATATCGGCATGTCTCCGCACGAATCCGCGGCCATTCTGGATTCACCGGTGCCCCATTCCTTAGAAAACTCTACTGCTAGCTCTCTGATTCTGCTGGGGAAAGCGGTTTG
>CAXSIG010000442.1:264-5403 GCA_964237255.1 uncultured Bryobacteraceae bacterium | reverse complement strand
AAAAGCGCAATGGCCTGCGTTGCCCCATACTGCGAGATCAGTTGATTGACCACTGACATGGGGACCTGATTGATGTTGACGATGCCGGATTGCAGATGTTCTCCAACCACGCCGTTATAGTCCGCCTCCAGCACCGTGTTCCCGGAAAGCTGACGCTGAATGGAGAAGGTGAAATTGTCGTTCACCGGCGATCGAGTGGCGTTGTTGCCCTGCCAATAATCGACATTGCCATTGTTCGCGAATGAGGGGTTGATCTGCGGCGGAAGGGGGTAGGAGGGCAAACCCGAATCGAGATAGAATGCCGGCGTGATTCCCTGATTCGTGCTGGCGAACGAGTACTGACCGATGAAGCCGGAATAATGACTGCTGCTCGCGACCACAGTCACACGGCTGTAGGAGCGCGCGGCCCCGGCGCGAATGGTGGTCTTATCATTCAACGCATACGCGAGACCCAGGCGCGGGCCCACAGCTCCGTACCATCCGGGAATCAAGCTGCTTTTGCCCGTGCGGCCATCGCCGTCCCCGGCGAAGATCAACGCGCCCGGATAGTTGTTCACTGCCGGATTCGGCGTGGTTGGCGAGAAATCCGTGTATTGGTTTCCGCCCGCGACCGGCGGCAGCGTGAACTCGTAGCGAAGGCCTAAATTCAGGGTGAGCTTCTTGGTGATCTTCCAATCGTCCTGTACGTAGAAGCCGTGATAATTAAACGTTTGGGGCAGGAAGCGAATGGTTTCCGTCGCTCCGCTATCGGCCGCGCCCACCAGGAAAGACGCAAACGAACTGCCGCTAGTGAAGCTTGTGGCTCCAGGAACGGCAGTTTCCAAAAAGCTAAAGCTGGCCTGACCCGCAATGTTCTGCTGTCCGAATCCATTGGCGCGCTGGCTTTCGAACGCATAGCCGAACTTCATCGTATGAGAACCGCGGATATAGCTCAGGTCGTCCTTCAGCGACCAGGACGGCTGCTCTGTTCCGTTATACGCGGTGCTACCCCAACTGGTGAATTCCGTGAACGACAGGTTCGGAAAGTTCACGTTGCAATCCACCGCGTTCGGAATGCAAACCTTGCTTTTCCAATTGCCTCCCGAATTTGGCGAGTAGCTATTTTTATAAAACTGATTTCCGCCGATTGAGAAGTGGTTGAACAAGCGCGGCGAAATGGTCCAGTCGTAACTCAGGCGGTAGAGGGATGCGCCATAGTTGGCAACCTGTCCGTTGTAGAGCGGATAGGGGAGCCCCGTGGGTCCGGAAGGTCCTGGACCGGAATCGTAGCGCGTCTTGTTATAGAAGAAACCAAGATGGTGATTCGATCCTAAATTCTGATCGACCTTCACGCTGCCTTTATCCGTCGGACTAGCGGTTGCGCCGCCGTTGGTGACGTAGTTGTTTCCGATGTAGCCGGGAGTGCCTGGCACGATGCCAGGTCGGTTCGGGACCACGCCCTTCGCGTACGGAATAATCTGCTGCGCCACCTTGCTGAACTGAGACACGGGAATCATATTGTTCGGAAACGGATCGCGGATGAATCCAGCTCCGTTCGGATTTGCGCGCGTGGAGACGGGATTGTAAATCGGAATCAGCACACCCTTGGAGTTCACCCAGTTTGAGAAATCTCCCTGATACATCTCCGGCGTGGGAACGCTCAACACACTGCCGTTTGCGCCTAGCCGATTGCGGAATCCTTCGTAAGAGGTGAAGAAAAACGTCTTGTTCGTACCGTTGTAAATCTTCGGAATGCGTACCGGCCCCCCGAACGACGCGCCGAAATCGCTCTGCTTGTAGATCGAGCGAGTGGCTGCGAAGAAGCTACGCGCATCCAGATGATCGTTGCGGAGAAATTCGTACGCCGTACCGTGATACTGATTCGTTCCCGACTTCGAGACGAAAGTAATAACTCCGCCCGCCGCTTGGCCGAACTCCGCTTTAAAGCCGCCCGTATCGACTGCAAACTCCGTGATTGCCTCAACGGAAGGTGTCAGGTACGCCGTTTCCGCCGTGTCCGCCGAGCGATTTGTGTTCACTGAAAGCCCGTCGAGTGTGGCGCTCCATCCCGCTGCCTGGCCGCCGCCGAGCGAAAGCGTGGTCCCACTGCCTTTCGCTTCGGGGACGGTGGACACCAAGTCGAATGGGCTCCGTAGCGCTCCGCCGACAACCAGCGGCAACTCATCCACTAGCTTGTTTTGAACCGCATTTGAGATCTTGGCGTCTTCGGTCTGCATCTGCACCGCCTGTGCCTGAACCTCTACGACCTCGGTCAACTTACCGACCTGCA
Source organism: uncultured Bryobacteraceae bacterium (assembly GCA_964237255.1). Taxonomy (GTDB): domain Bacteria; phylum Acidobacteriota; class Terriglobia; order Bryobacterales; family Bryobacteraceae; genus JALYXI01. Next base: position 3,134 of record CAXSIG010000442.1, on the reverse strand, counting down.
GCTGCGCGTCGGCCCGGACGGTAGCGCCTGCCGTCAAAATCAGATTGTTTTGTACGACGCTCCGGAATCCGGCGGCTGCCACTTCGACCCGATACGTGCCGGGCGGCAAGTTCGGGGCGTTGTATTCACCGGTCGACGTGGTCGTGACTCGCTCTGTAGTGTTCGTAGCTGTATTCACGATGGCGACTGGAGCGTTCGCCACGGCAGCCCCGCTGGCATCCGTCACGATGCCGATAATATTGCCGCGTTCCGATTGAGCAAGTACGAGTGAGGCACAAAGAAAAATGCCCAAAACAAAGCGAGTCATTGGACACGAGTTATATAACGTTTTTCATACTGCCGCAAATCGAGGGATCTCGTTCGCGCCAAAAATTTATCCGACACTACAGATTCATAGAGACGCAGTCACCAGCAGATGCACATGGTTCGGCATAACCACAAAAGCATGAATCACATAATGCCGGAGAACCTCGGCGCCGTACCAGATTGCTTCGGTAACCATGTCCGCAAGACCTGGTTGACGAAGGTAAAAAGGACCGGTTCGGGCTTCGTCTAAAAGTCGGTCCATGTGCGCAAAGGCTTCACCGGGAGGCAAGGTCCCGCCTCCGAACGGCCGATTCAACGGCAAACATCCGTGGAGACGCAAAGTGAGAAAGACTGGTCCAGATGTGGGGGAGACGTTATCGGTGGATCATCGCACACAGATAGTGACTGGGTCGGCCACGTATCTCGCTACGAATTCTGCAAAGCCGACCGGGGGTCGGCTGCGGACCACGGGTCCGCCCCACTGTTACAATAGAGGATTCGTACCCCTCTAGGAGAATTCCAGTTACATGTTCGATTTGTTTCGCAGCCGCGATAAGGCTGTGCGTATTTTGTTGGGCGCCATTCTGGTGATCGTCGCGCTCTCCATGATTACTTACCTGATCCCCGGCAACGGCCAGGCAACGACCGGAACTCAGGAGAACCTGATCGCGAAAGTCGGCGACCAGAAAATTACGGTAATTGAGGCGCAGCGCGCCTTGGCGAACGGCTTGCGCGGGGGCCAGATACCTCCGCAGTACATGTCGCTCTATGCACCGCAGATGATCCAGAGCATCATCACGGATCGTGCTCTTGCCTACGAGGCAAAGCGGCAAGGCATTCGAATCGCGGACGAAGACGTGAATGTCGCCATTCAGAAGCAACTTCCGCCTGGCTACTTCCAGGACGGCAAGCTGGTTAAACCCGCCGAGTTGCAAGCCGCTCTCGCCCAGCAGAACATGACGGTCGCCGATCTCAAGGACGATATCAAGCGCCAGATGATGGTAGCGCGTCTTCGGTCCATCGCTCTGGAAGGAACCGTTGTTTCGCCAAAAGAAGTGGAAGCTGAGTATCGCAAGCGAAACGAGAAGGCCAAGGTGGAGTACGTCATCCTCCAGCCCGCCAAGTTCGAATCAGAAGTGAAGACCGACGATGCGGCGATGCACGATTACTTCAATAAAAACAAAGACCAGTTCAAGATCGCAGCCAAGAAGAGCATCGCCTATATCGTCTTCGATCCGCTCAGCATGCAGGGATCAATCCCGGTAACCGACGAAGATTTGCACCGCGATTACAACGCGAATCAGGATAAATATCGCGTCCCGGAACGCGCCATGGCCCGCCACATTCTTTTGATGACGCATGCCGAAAAGAACGACGACGCCACGGTAAAGGCCAAAGCGGAAGGGCTGCTGAAACAGTTGAAGAGCGGGGGAGATTTCGGCGCCCTAGCCAAAGCGAATTCGGAAGACACAGGGTCTGGAGCGAAAGGCGGCGAATTGGGTTGGGTCACTCACGGCCAGATGGTGAAGCCGTTTGAAGACGCGGTGTTCAGCTTACCGGTGAATCAGATCAGCGATTTGGTAAAAACCCAGTACGGTTACCACATCGTTCAGGTGACCCAAAAAGAGAACGCGCATCTTCGTCCTTTCGATGAAGTGAAAGCGGAGCTGGAAAAATCGTTCCGTCAACAACGGATCAGTGACGTGATGGTGAAGGCTGGCGAAAGGGCGGATGCAGCGCTTCGTAAGGATCCTTCACACCCGGAGAAGGCCGCCGCCGAAGTCGGGCAGACCCTGCAACGCGCGGATAACGTAACTGCCGGAGACCCTTTGCCCATGATCGGCATCAGCAAAGAGGTGGATCAAGCCATTCAGGGTCTCAAGAAGTTTGAGGTCTCGCAGCCGCTGGTCACCGGCAACAAAGTGGTGATTGTGGATGTAACCAATGTCATTGCTGCGCATGGGGCGACATTCGAGGAGGCGCAGCCAGAGATTCGGAAAACTCTGCAAGCGCAAGGTCTGGAAGTTTTGATGACGCGCAAGTCTTTGGACCTGATCGCAAAAGCGAAGGAAATGGGTGGCGATCTCGGGAAGGCCGCCAAATCCATGGGACTGGAGCTGAAAACTTCGACAGATTTCGACAGGCAGGGCGCCGTAGAGGGTGTCGGTTCGGCTTCCATGATCCCGGACGCATTTGAAAAGCCCGCGGGAAGCATCTTCGGACCAATCACCGCGCAAGGAAATCGCGTAGTGGGCAAAGTTCTGGTGCGGTCACAAGCCGATATGGTTCAATTTGCCACGGCCAGTGCATCCATTCGTGACGAGATCAAATCGAAGCGCGCGCGCGAGCGAAATACCATTTTCGAAGACAGCGTGCGCAAGCAGTTGCAGCAGGACGGAAAGATCAAAATCAATAACGACGTAATCGCTCGCATCGTTCAGAGTTATCGCGCCTAGCTCATAGGTTGAAAGCTATGGGTTTCCTGAATACTCTGATCCACCCGCGTGAGTTGGTCCACGCGATCATCTCATGCTCAGGGGTAATGGTCTATGTCGCCCTCTTCG
>CAXSIG010000442.1:0-254 GCA_964237255.1 uncultured Bryobacteraceae bacterium | reverse complement strand
ACGGGTTTGCTCGTCGGCTTTTTCCTTCCCGGCGATTCGCTACTTTTCACGTTGGGCGTGGTTTGTAGCGCGGGGGAACTGAACGTCGGCATTGTGATTCCCTTGCTGATCGTTGCGGCGATCGTTGGCGATACAACCGGCTATTTTCTAGGCCGCGCTGCTGGACCGCACGTCTTCAATCGCCCCAAAAGCCGCTTATTCAATCCGCAACATCTCCGCGAAACGCACGCATTTTATGAAAAGCATGGTGGCAA
>CAXSIG010000441.1:3774-5407 GCA_964237255.1 uncultured Bryobacteraceae bacterium | reverse complement strand
AGTCCACGGCTGACAAGCCAAGCCGCCGAAACCGCAATGTTTCCAGGTAGTTGTTGCTCGATCGTTACATCGCCTTCATGCACCAGAGGATTGTGGAAATCGTGCGTCAGCCCGCGCGTGAGTTGTGTGCTGAGCGGGAGCGTGAAAGGAGTGACCTTTGACGCAAGCGCACCCGCAAAGGGAGCAGCGGGCGGGGGGCCGGGCGGGGTGAAGAGAAGGTTGGGAAACGTGAGTCCCGGACAAGTGGTGGTTGAACAATTGAAAGTTTGCTGGTAAATGCCGTTCTCCACGCGAACCGTGTAATAGGTACTGTTTGTCGTTTTCGCGTAAAACATGCCATAACCGGCGCGCACTACTGTGTGTTTGAAAGGCGACCATGCCAATCCCAAACGCGGTGCAAAATTCGCTTTGTCAGTATTGATGAAAGAGGTGAGAGAGGAATTGAGCGGACTGCTGGTGTTCGGCTTTGGCGGCTGTGGCACGGTTTGCAACTCATAGCGTATGCCAATGTTGAACGTCAGGTTGGGGCGGAATCGCCAGGTATCTTCGATGAAACCGGCGAAATCGTTGTCGTAAAACTCGTCTTTGCCTGTACCGGTTATCGGGTCGGTGACCTGAACGAATGAATTGTAGTGGCGACCCGTCAGTCCGTCGCCGTTGTTAATGCCGAACGTATCCAGCACATAGTTACTAAACGCGGCCGAAGCGGAGCCGGAATAGCTGTAAACTCCGCCACCCTGGAACAGGTTTTCAAGCACTTCGTGAATGATGTTCACGTCCACGCCGAACTTGATCTGGTGCTTGCCGGTGGTCCAGGACATCGTGTCGAAAAACTGAAGCCGGTGTTCATCCGGGAATGAGGGGCGGGGAAGCGCATTCGCCAATCCATAGGCCTGCACGCTTGCAATACTCACGTTCGGTCCGCCCGAGTTGGCGCCCGCTACTTCACGATCCAAGCCCCACTGGAAGCGAAAGTTATTTACCAGATTGCTCTTGATGGTCGTGTCCAGGCTGGCGATGAAGAAGCGGATGTGCGAAACAATTGGCCCATTGGCAGTTACGGAATTGTTGGAAACGGTGGCGTTGCTGTTGTATCCGTTGGATGCGTGATAGTCGCCCCAGTTGAAGCTGGTGGACAATCGGTTTGCCGCATTGATCTGGTAGTCGATCTTGCCGAATGCCAGATCGTTCACGCCCTTGCGCGGATAGCTGCTGTTCAGAGAGCTTAGGTAGCCGTTTGCAGCCGCGCACTGCGCAGCGCTGACGATAGCGGGGCAGGCTAACGGGAATGTTGAAGTACTGATATACGAGATCGGAAATACCTTGCGGTTACCGTCGTAATTCAAGAAGTAGAAAAGCTTGTCTTTTTTCGCAGCACCGCCCACGCTGCCGCCAAATTGATGGTTTTGATGGATCGCTTGGGTATAGATGCCCTTCGACTTATTAACGGAATCCAGCGCATTCCAACCCGGATTTCGATAGTAGTAGAACAGGTCGCCATGCATGGCGTTAGTACCGGATTTGGTAATCGCGTTGACCACGCCGCCGGCGGCTTGTCCGAACTCAGCCGAGTAATTGCTTGAGCTTACCTGGAACTCCTGAATGGCATCCAGGCTGTAGGTGTAGGGCATGG
>CAXSIG010000441.1:3003-3764 GCA_964237255.1 uncultured Bryobacteraceae bacterium | reverse complement strand
TGTTGTTGTACAGCCCAGAGATGCCGCGGTAAGACACCAGACCGCCGTCCGACGTTACGCCGGGTGTGAGAAGCACAAAATTGTCCCACCGGCGTCCGATGATCGGCAGATTCTTAATCAGGTTCTGATCCACAGCCTGGGAAAAGTCGGTTTGCTCGGAATCTACAACGGGGGCCTCTCCCGTAATAGTGATCTCCGCTCCACCTTGCTGGACAGTGAGTGCGAAATCGAGTGTTATCGTTCGACCCACTTCCATAGTGATTCCCTTGCGATCGAACTTAGAGAATCCCGGCTTGTTGACCTGAATATCGTATTCTCCGGACGGCAGAAACGGCACTGTGTAAATGCCGGAACCATTTGATTGAACCGTCCGATCTACGCCATTCTGCGTTCCATGTACCCGAACGTCAGCCCCAGGAACAACTGCTCCCGCAGGATCCTTTACGGTACCGGCCAAAGCTCCGGCGCCTGCGGAATGAGCGTATAACGCAGATGGAAATAGCGATAGCAGTAGCGCCGCGTAGACTCGATTAATCACTTTAAGGAACTCCTCCTGTTGAATAACGGGACGTGATGGAAAGGCCCGACGCGGGGACTTCCTAAGAGACTAGCACGGCATATATCGAGTGGCTAATCGGGCGAGGTCCCGCATCCCAATCAAGCAGCGACCTTCTCCACCTCTCGAACCCCGTCCGTTTCTCGTTGAATTTTCACCAGCAACCGCAGCGCCAGCAGAGTTCGCCATGGGGTATGCGCTACAC
>CAXSIG010000441.1:2541-2961 GCA_964237255.1 uncultured Bryobacteraceae bacterium | reverse complement strand
TTTTCCTATACCAAAGCGCAAAGAGCCTGAATCGCAAGCGTTAGCCCGCCTCTCAGAAGTGCTATTGTGTCCGGTTGTGCTTTTGCCATGCCAGGCTATCGGCGGAACCAGGCGGGAGCTTTAGGCGTAGGCACAAAAATAGCTGGCGACGGAACGGCTCACCACAGCACACCCTCAATTGGTACCTTCGCATCCGGCAAGCTGTTCTCACCCAGCATCTGTCGCAAGTTGATCTCGATCGTCGTCGTGATAGCAGTTAGAGGTACGTCGTAGATTTTGTTATCGAACGGATTTTCCAAGTCCCGGCCGATTTTATCTAAGGCCAGGAACATAAACCCCACCAAGGTCGACCCGATAGGCGTGAACCAGCCCAGGTTTTCCACCATCCCGATCGGCAGCACCAAGCAGTAAATCTGTACG
>CAXSIG010000441.1:553-2531 GCA_964237255.1 uncultured Bryobacteraceae bacterium | reverse complement strand
GCATCGGAGTGTTCTTGATGCGCTCAGTACCACCCTGGGAGTCGGCTAAATCATCCAGATTGCGGTCCATCGACTGCCATTCCCACATATCGATCCAGCCGCGGTGGCGAGCGTCCCTCAGCATCTGTCCCATCCCGAGTTGTAACGCGACAGGAACATTCTTTTCGGACGCCAAGGCGGTCAGATCCTCCGGCGTTAACAGACCGCGAATTTCCTCAAAAGGATCCAGTCCTCGTAGTTGCTGCCGCAGTGAATGAACGAAAGCGACTTGAAAGTGCACGACGCGGTGCCGGAGAAGCGCGGTCGCGTCCGCCTGTTCCTGATCTGCGGACGGATGCGGGGTCATGGATGCGCATACCTGCCGTGCCAGGCTTCTGCTGTTATTCACAATCTGGCCCCATAGCGTGCGCGCCTCCCACCATCGGGCATACGCATAGTTGTTCCGAAACCCTACGACAAGGCCGACCACCGACCCGTAAAGCGCAAGCGGAACGGAACTGGCCGCGATCCAATCCCATCGCATCACTTTGTATGCAAGAACGATCAGGACATCCCAGAGCAGAAGGAAGAGTAGTGGGGATCCTACATACTGCACCATCCTCTTGAGATTGGCTTCTTTTGGGACAATCAAGCTGGTCGATCCCCGCTAACCGATTCGAATTGCCGGCTTCCATCCTCCGCTACGACAATCTGGCCGGTTGCGATGTCGTACACCCAACCCGAGACCGTTAGCTCACCTCGCGCCATGGCCCCCGCTACGCTAGGGTGTGTTTTTAAGTGGGCCAGCTGCATCAGGACGTTCTCCTGAGTGAGACGTTTTAGAAGCGAGGCCGGGTCGCCTGAGGCGTTGCTGTTGTTCGCCACACTCAGCGCCGCAGCCCCGTTCGTAAGCCAGCTTTTCACCGTCGGCATTTTCTCGGTGGATTCGGGATGCAGCAGCGCTTTCATGGCTCCGCAATCCGAATGGCCGCAAATCACAATGTGCTTCACTTTCAGAGCGCTCACCGCATATTCAATGACTGCGCTTACGCCACCCAGCATCTCGCCATACCCGGGAACCATGTTGCCGATATTCCGCGTGATAAAGATTTCGCCGGGATTGGAACTCGTTATGGATTCGACATCCACTCGCGAATCCGCGCAGGAAATCATAAGCGTATGCGGTTGCTGCGGCGTTGAACCTGCTTTGCGGTAATCTTCAGCGTGCGCGGCGTACAACTCGGTCTGGAATCGCCGGACGCCCTCTTTCAATCGGTTCAGAGTTTCATCGTGCATATGCCTATGATGACCCGCCTGTCTTGCTCGCGCGGCCTTTCCGGGAGTAAAAGTATCATCGATTCATAAGGTGACCTCACTTCAGGAGCAATTCGGAGACATCGATATCTACCTTTTCGATCAATTGCTGCGTGGACGAATAACACCGGCGTCACGAATCTTAGACGCTGGCTGCGGAGCCGGCCGCAATTTGGTGTACCTCCTCCGCGAAGGATATGAAGTTTTTGCGGCTGATCGGGAACCGCTTGCCATTGAGGATGTCCGGCGTTTAGCCGCCGCCCTCGCACCTAAGCTCCCCGCAACTAATTTCCGCTTAGAGTCCGTGGAGGCGATGTCTTTTCCGGAGGCATTTGCATCGGTTGTGCTCTTGAGCGCTGTGCTTCATTTCGCGCGCGACGAGATGCATTTCAGGGCCGTGCTCTCGGGCGCATGGCGCGTTCTGGCTCCTGGCGGCATCCTGTTTTGCCGGCTTGCGTCGTCTATTGGGATCGAGAGTCGGATAGATCTGCTTTCGGGCCGCACTTACTTATTACCCGATGGCTCGGAGCGCTTCTTGGTGGACGAGGCGTTCCTGATGAACCTAACCGCCGAGTTCGGTGGCGAATTGCTCGACCCGCTCAAGACGACCGTCGTTCAAAATCAGCGGGCTATGACCACCTGGGTTCTGCGAAAAAACGATCTGCTTGCAATGGTCTGACGGTAA
>CAXSIG010000441.1:0-543 GCA_964237255.1 uncultured Bryobacteraceae bacterium | reverse complement strand
ACGTTAATTAAAGCAACACGACGTAGCAATGCAGCAGCCCTAAATCTGTATTTCTGGCCTTGTTCGGGTGGTAAATTAAAATTGCACTGCCCGTCATTGCAGCAATTACGTTTGAGTTGCGAATCGAACACGCGCATTCGTTAAAGGATAAACGTCAGGTCGTCAAGAGTCTGAAAGACCGCCTTCGCAATCGATTTAACGTCGCCGTTGCTGAAATCGCCGATCAGGATCTTTGGCAGCGTGGCGTGGTCGCAGCCGTAACGGTGGCGAGTTCTCGCTTGGTGGCGGAGGAAACGGTGAGTCGCGCTGAGCGCGAAGCTGCACATTTGCTGGGGCCAATGCTGGTTCGAGCGGATGTCGAATGGCTCTAAATATATGGACAAACGTCGCACGGCCCGCGTCGGGCAAGCAATCCGCGAGGAACTTGCTCAACTTATCTCCTTCGAAATGAACGATCCGCGCCTGAAATCGGTCACGGTTGCCGACGTCTCCGTCACGCCGGATGGTCGCCAAGCCACCGCGAAAGTTGAAATTTACGGTGAC
>CAXSIG010000440.1:1354-5428 GCA_964237255.1 uncultured Bryobacteraceae bacterium | reverse complement strand
CCCGTCCATTCAGGCACCCTGAGTCTGCCAGCACACAACGTTATCCACCAGCGCCAACTCGGACAGGAAGTAAGCAGAGCTCGGAGACGGATCGCCGGTGACGGCGAGGGATAGATATACCGAACATTTCCGAGGTAGGCGCCGTATCAGATGTGGATGAATCCTTTACTGCTTGTTCACATTGGCGCGGGCACTTTGGGAATCGTATCCGGCGCCGTTGCGATGATGGCGCAGAAAGGCGCGCGGCTTCACGCGCGGGCGGGAAACGTGTTTGGTGCGGCCATCATCACGATGGGGGTGACTGGCGCTCTGGTAGCTGTTACACGATGGCTGATTTCGGGGCACGCCTATCAAGTTGGGAACTTCCTGATGGGTTTGTTCACTGCCTATTTGGCGGCGACGGGTTGGATTACGGGCCGGCGTAGAGGGAAAGAAGTGGGATGGCAGGATTGCGCATGCCTGGCGGTTGGGGCGCTGGTTGCTGCGTCGTTTGTGGGAGCCGGGGCTGGCACAGCAGCGGGTGCTTCGTGGTTACAGCATGGTCTGGGAGCGCCGTTCTTCTTCGTTGTGGGATTTGTGGCTGCGCTAGCCGTCGCAGGAGATATTCGATTGCTCGCTCACCGTGGAGTACTTGGTACCGTACGGCTGCGGAGACATTTGTGGCGCATGTGCACCGCTATGTTGATCACAGTGCTGTCGTTCTTCATTGGGCAGGCAAAAGTATTGCCGGTGTGGCTGGTGCGGACGCACATAAACGTTGTGCCAGTTTTGGTGACGCTGATATTTTTGATTTTCTGGCTAGTGAGGATGCGCGTGCGAAAGGTCTTGGTTCTTGCGACCGTTGCGCCTCAGTAACGCTCAGCCGGAAGCTGTCGGTAGCAGTTGCTCTAGGGGCGCAGAACTGTGGTAAACATTTGAAACGATCTGACCGTGCGGCTCGCAATACAGCATTACCGTATGTTGTCTTCGTGTTCACTTCAAAGCTTCAAACCCGTGTGCCTGACGGCGCAGTGTTTGTTGTGAGCGAACTCTGGCACGGAGGGAAACGCTGCCGGACTACTCGCGGGCTATCTGCTGTCCGGTCCCCAAGCGGGCAGTTCCAATCACGCGGCTTGTCGTCCAGGAGAGCGTGGTACGCAGCCTAAACTTCGTTTTGTCGGGAACGCTTGCGACGCAGGGCGGCGTCATTTGATGGCGAGGGATGCATTGGAGTTGGCGGTCCCCCCGGGAAGTTGTTGATGGCTTCGATAAGGGCGTCCACCATCCAACGCCGGAAGAACAGCGCGGCAATCGCGACAAAGATCAGAAGCGAGACGAGAGTGACGTAATTATTCTGTCCCATGCGTCCTTCAAGCTATCACGCCCTTCAGAACCGGCAGTCGCAGAAAAGGTAAGTATTGAAACTCTCGCCAGGGCTAATAAATGCAGCCGTTTCAGCGGCTCATAATTCAGTCTAAAAACCGAATGCACGCCGTTGAGTTGGGCCGCGTCGCTTTGCTCAGCGGGGGCTGAGCAGGCTGCACTGTAGCGATCCCCCAAAGAATCGCAGATCTCTGTCTCAAAGAAAACAGGCTTCGATTCCGTTCTGACATTGTGCCGCCGGGCAGTGAAGGCACGCAGTGGCCCGGCATTGGGTTGGGATAGACCTCCTGACGGCGGAGTGTTTGTTGTGAGCGAACTCCGGTTCATCCTAAAACGCTGCCGGACTACGGGAGTTTGGCCCACGCTCTTAGATGCCGGAACCAAACCGTTCGCGGCTTCGTACAGAGAGGCATGTGGATGATCTGGTTGGCCGCAATTCCAGCGCTCGCTGCCGAGATTCGGCCGGGCGTTTGGGGCGCTAAGGAGGCGGCCGGACTTCCACTGCCGGTGGCCGCCTATCAAGCCTACCTTGTGGGTGAGTTACATGGGGTAGAGCGAAATGCTCCCTTTCAGCTTCACTATCTTGATCGTCTGCACACGGCGGCCGGTGTACGCGACGTGGCTATCGAAGAAGACTCCCTCTATGAACGGGCGGCCCAGCGATTCGTAAACGGCGAGACCAACGAAATGCCGCGCGAGTTGTGCCTGCGCGCCGACGTGCTTCGCGGTGTCCGCGAGTTGAACGGGCGCCTCACTCCGAAAGACCGCATCCGCATTCATCTAATCGACGTTGACTCGCCGGCAGAGGCAATCCACCGTCACCTGCGGATTCTCCGGGAAGAATGGAAGACCGATGACATTCGCCTGCCGGCCGTGGAGCAGATCAAGCGGCGTGGGCTCGGGACAGTGGAGAAGCTGAAGCCCCGCGCGCCGACTGCCGCAGGGCTCGCCGAGTTGCGGACCCTGGAGTTGTCGATCCAGGCGCTACAGGCAGGGCTCGAAGTGAACATCGGCGTGCCGAAGGGGAGCACGTATCTGGAGAGCCGTGAAGAGGCGATCGCCGCGAACTTGTCTGGCCTAGTCGAGCGCTATTCCACGGTGTTGGCGTTCTATGGCTCAGACCATATCTCGCGCACGATGCGGAAAGACGGAGGACCAAAACGCAACCAGCCGTTCAAGCCCTTGGCGCTGCGGTTGCAGGAGCGTGCAATTCGTGCCTATTCGCTGCTCACAATTCCGCTCCAGGCCGAGATGCAATGGCGTGGACAGAGAATGGAGATGCCATGGACCGCCGCCGATGGCAGCCTGTCCACGGGCGAAACCTTCGACAAGGTGCTGACGACCGACCCCGGCTCTGACCTATTCTTCATAGACCGGAAGCGGGAGCCGGCCCGGATGGTGACGACGGATCTGGCGAGGTATGAAGTAGACGGCTACGTGCTGTTCAGGGCGTCGGGCCCGATGCGGGACTCGTGCCGGTAAAGTCGGGCGGCGCACGCGTTGCTCGGCATTGGCGGCATTGGCGGCACGACGGACCGGAGTATTGCGGCAGCCAGCGCGCGGCCACCCGCGTAGAGCCGCTCAAATGCTCAAATAAGGAACGATCAACGGCGTAAGGGCGAGTTGCACCCGGGAGACATGATCAATGCAACTCCTTTAGGAAAGTTTTTATGGAACGAAGTACTTCAACTTCGTTTGAAGCGAAAATGTAAAAATTGGCCCCAGTGAGTTCGACGATGTGGGCGCTCGGGGCACCATCCCTCAGGTCTTGCATGTGTCTTTTTACGATAGCCAGATCAATTGCATACTTCTGTTCAACCGCCGCTCTCTCCTCCAGAGTTTTAGCATCGTAATGTTTAGTCTGCTCCTCTGGTGGAGAAGGTAAAGCAAAAAAGGCCAGCACGGGAACGTGAATCCGGGTAAAGTCGGGCTTTCTAATGCCTTTAAACACTGCATCGTGGATAAATCGAGATGTGGAAGGAGGACCCATTGTGCCGTCCGGATTGATGACGTAGGTGTTCCGCAACTCTGACTCTGGAAAGGCAATTCCGTGCATTTGTCTTTGCCAAGCCCGGTAGCCTTCTGGGGTGAGGTTCGGAGGTTGAGGCGGATTATGCATTGCCAAGGGTAGCTTTTTGGCGTCAAACTGCTTGGCTCCATAATCCTGGAAAGTAAGTGTGGGGTCTTCCGCTGAGTTTAAGTACACAAGGCCCGCGAAGCGCTCCGACAGTTGCTCACCCAGAAGCGTCATGTCTTGTCCACCAAAAGAATGTCCTGCCAAAACGGGCCGGTTGAGGTGAAGAACGTTAATAACCTCCAGAACGTCATCTGCCGAGCGTTGCGCATCATAACCGAAGTCAGGATGGCTGGACACGCCGTACCCCCGCCGAGTGACGCCGTAAACATGGGCGCTCTCTGCGAGCTTAGGCGCAAAGTCATCGAACATATGAGCGGAACGATAGCCTGCGAGCAGCAAGACGGGTTGCCCAACACCACCCCAATCCAATATCTCCAGCTGGACACCCGCTTGTACAGAGACGAATCGCACCCGATGAGGAGAGGGGTCGCTCCACGAAGGCGCCTGTTGAGCGTATAGAAACAGCCCACCCCAGATCAGGATTAGTCCAACCAAACCCACTCCAATAACAGATTTCATAACCTTCACTCCTTCGACGCTGCCTCTTGTTTTCGCTTACCTTACCGTTGGGCGTG
>CAXSIG010000440.1:657-1344 GCA_964237255.1 uncultured Bryobacteraceae bacterium | reverse complement strand
CTATTTGTTATAGTCGATGGGATCACAAATTTATAACAGCTCTCGCGGCCCGTGCTGAATCATGGCACGCAAAACTCGACGGCGAGCGAAATAGCTACAGCACGGGGTCAAGTCGGGCACAATCTACATCTTGTAGAGGCATGGTCAAGACCCTGCTGCAGGGTTACCGCCGATCCTCTAGGCAGGCAATCTCGTCGATTTCATGCTGGATCTCGGCGGCTTGATGAAACCGCCGCCGAATCCCGATTACTATCCAAAGAACGAGAATCAGGAATAACGGCGCAGCGTTCTGGACCCGGCCTATGCCCGGGAAGGCGCGGCCGGCAAAGCTCGCCACCGAAAGTACCGAGGCAAACAACAGGGGTCCGTGCCACAGCCAAGCATTGCGAAGATGATCGCGCCGGATTTCTAGTTGACGGCGGTAGAAGGCAATTCCGGGCGTAGCGGTGTCAAGAGGCAGGCCAGGTCCCCAAATGACGTGGCGGAAGCGGATGAAGGTACTCACAATCCACAGCGCGGCCGCAGCAACTCCGAGGGCCTGTTGTGCGAAACTGGCGGGCCGTAAACGCCATGCCAGGACGCCGACGAAAAACAGTGCTGTGAAAATAATCGTTACGATTTCCGACCGGGTGCTCACATATAGCTGTTGCGTTCGGCGATTCATAATATCGTCTACCATCACCGGAG
>CAXSIG010000440.1:0-647 GCA_964237255.1 uncultured Bryobacteraceae bacterium | reverse complement strand
CACCGGAGCATCCTCCTTGGGTTGTTGTTTCCAGATAACGCGCGGGTCGTACTGGCTCGGTCTACCAGACATGCGGCTTGTCCTCCAGCAGGCGACCGGACAGAACATTCGTGATTCGGTGGATCTTCATCGCAACATTCGCACGCGAGAGTCCGGTGACCTCGGCGATACTCGCAGCATTCATATCCTCTAGGTAGCAAATCATGATCTGGCGATCGAGCGGTTTGAGTTGGTGAATGAACCGGGTCACACGTAGGAACGCGCGTTGGCGGTCGAGGTCGGGAATTTCGGCGTCAACGTTAGCCGTCTTCTCGATCTCGTCGAGCCCAACCAGGCCCGTGTTCGAGCGACGCTCCCGTCGAATGTACGACGTGGCAGTGTTGTGCGCAACGCGGAACGTCCAGGTCACGAGCGAGCAGCGCTCATCGAACAGCCTTAAGCTGCGCCAGAGCTGTAGATGGATTTCCTGCCGAAGGTCGAGGCGCTTGGCCGGATCGGCCTCGTAGCCTGCAGCGAGACGATCAAGAGCGGCACCATGAGCCTCGACAGCAGCGGTGTAGAGCTCCTGTTGCTTCGTTTCCTTATCGCATAGCCTGTCGGCACTCACAAAAAGGTTAGTCGCTCACAGCGGCAAATGTTAACAGCTC
>CAXSIG010000439.1:1646-5432 GCA_964237255.1 uncultured Bryobacteraceae bacterium | reverse complement strand
TTACCACCGCGACCGGCCTGCTGGCGCGTCGTCTTCTCACCGAAACCCCAAGTCTTGGAAACACGCAGGTTTACGTTGAACGATCCGGGGCCGTCACCATAATTTCGAGGAATTAATTGAGCCCCCGCCGCCGGACTCAAGAAGAAGTCGCCGACCGACGTGCACTTTACATTCAACGAGTTACCGTTACACGCCGACGCGGGAGCAAAACTAGGACGATCCAGATACTGCAGGTCGCCGTTGTTGTCCGTACCCGTCGTGATATTGTATGGACGACCGCTGTTCACCTGAATCATCGGGTTGAACCGAATGTTGTAATAAGTTCCGAAAGTGCCCCCGAGCACAAACCGGCTTCTCACATCGAGAGATGATCGACCGTATTCCTGATTTAGGTTGTACGGATCGGCTGGGAAGGTGTTGATTCCATCCGTGTTGCTGTGGGCGGAGTTTAGCGTGTAGAAGCTAAACAATGAAAAGTTATTGTTAATGCGCGAGTTGACGTTGAAAATCAACTGATTCTGATTGAGCGTTCCGTCAGATTCATAGTTGTAAATGTTGCCGGCCGCATAACCGTATGGATAAACTCCGGTTCCGGTAATTGGCTGACCACTAGTCGGATCGATCTTTGCGGTTCCTGGAAGAGGCGCGTTGATGTTGCGAGACCGGAATAGGTGCGAAGTATGGGAGTTGGTATATGTGATTGCAAGAGACGTATTTCTTGGGAGCTGTCGTTCCACGCCGATGGCGGTCTGAATCGTATACGGAGTGCGAAGATTGTTATCCAGCTGACGAATCGTCTGCGCCACGGATTGGAATTGAGACAACGACGGTACGTTCGGGAAGAAAGTCGGATTGTTGATTACGTAGTTCTGCTGGTTCAGTCCGTTATAACGAAGAGTTTGAAGAACAGAGCCTTCTTGCAACCGATCGTAAAACACACCGGAACCGCCGCGAATTACGGTCTTCGAGCGGCCTGTCTTCCCTGCCCCTGGCGACCAGGCAAAACCGAATCGAGGAGCGACATTCGTCGGATCGCTAATATTCGTCTGAGTCTCATAACGCAATCCGAGGCTCAGAGTTAGATTCGGCCGAACTCGCCAATCGTCCAGGAAGAAGAGACCGAAATCAGACTGATTCAGGCCAGTATACGGATTGCCTCCAGCGATGGAGAACTGGGACGGTCCGCATCCTAACTGATTTCCTGGAGCATAGCATTGAGCGCCAAAAAGAAGAGTACGGCGATAGCGCTCGATGGATGTGATGCGAATCGGATCACCGGACACGATATTGTTATTCGCATCCAAGGGTGCTCCGATACCGCTGGCGAAGGAGAAACTTCCGCCGAAGTTGCCCGGCGAGAAGTCATCGGCCACCACGCTTCTAATCCGGATACCGAACTTTAGCGAGTGTGCGCCCTGTGAAAGGGAGGTGTAATTTTGCAGTTCGAAATGTTTTTGTAGATCGTATGAGCGGCCTACTTGGCTGCCGCCACCGTTAAACGCCTGCAGCACGTTGATGGAAGGCAATGAATTGTCACCATTCTGCGTGGACGTGTCGTTGAGGAATTGAAAACGTGTTTCGTTTACCGCTTTCGCGCCGAGAACGGCTGTCTCGGTAAGTTGAACACGATGTTCCGTCGTCAGAGTGTTATAGCCCTGCGAGGCCAACGTGAAATTGCCGATACCTGCCAGAGTCTGCTTCTGCTGGTTAAACGAATACCGAGCTACCAACGTGTTGTTTCCGTTGATCTGATAATCGATACGTGGGCTGATTTCAGTCCGGTTATTCGGGGTCGAAACCGCCGTACTGTATTGGTAGGGCTGAAGATTCTGGTCCAGGCGGGAAGCATTGATGATCGCGTTGTCGTCGATGTTGCGACGCTGAATGTCAACGAAGAAAGAGGCCTTTTTCCCTAGCGCGCCACCGACGTTCCCTTCGTAAATCCGCGACGAAAAGTGCGGCGTCAGATCAGGGTTCACGCCCGTTCCCGGGTTCAGCGCGTTAGACACCGCACTCGGTTGAGCCGACTGAACCAAATAAGGATTACGGGAATTGAAAACCGAATCGCTATCGTTGAACATCAACGATCCGCGGAGCTTGTCGGTGCCGGGTTTGGTTAGAATTTCGATTCGTCCGAAACCCAGACGGTCATACTCGGCGGAGAACGGATTCTGATTGATACGAATTTCGCGAATCGAAGACTTGGGAGGCAGGTTACCACCTGTAAACCCGTCAATATAGATCTGCCCGCCGTTGGGCCCGGCGCTCGGTCCAGCCAAAGCCTGAAGGTCGGCTGCGAGGTCGTCGGGATCGTCTGGAAGTGAGTCCAGATCTTCTCCCTTAAGCACCAATTGCCCGGCGTTGTTGGCCGGGTCGACACTGACGGTGCCCACTGCATCGGCCTCGACTGTTACTTCTTGTTTGGACGCCTGCAACTCTAACGGAAATTGCAGCGATACAACTTTACCGTTCGTTACTGCAATGCCTTTCGAGCCGTAGCTCGCGAAGCCGAACTTGGTGATCTGAACGGTATACGAACCAGCACCGAGCCCAGGCGCGGTGAACGATCCCGTTTCATCGGTGGAAAAAGTCTTGTTAGTTCCTCTGCCCGTGATCGTTACGTTCGCACCGGGAATCGCAGATCCGGAAACGTCCGTTACCTGGCCCTTGATAGAGCCGGGAGTTTGCGCGCCCGCAGGAAGCGCGTAAAGACCCAGCGCTAAGAGAAATGTGTAGAGACACTTGAGATATCGATCCATAGTTTAAGTTCTTTGCCTGCGTTTAGATCCCCTAGCTCCTGAAGAGCTACTGGGGAATTGACATTTCGAAATTCCAACTGAGATTCGGACCAGCGGCTTGGCCGGGGCGAGTCGGAGCGGTGAGTAGCGCTTCAACACCTGCGACGAGGGAGATGGCTGTCGGTTCGGCGCCGCCGGAACTGGAAATCATAATAGCGTCGCCAACCTTTAAATCTGCAAGACTAATCTGGGGAAGCCGCTCCAGCATACGAGCCGGATCCATTCGCCGACCACCCATGCCGCCAGGACCACCAGGGCCGCCCATACCGAAAGGCGCACCACCGCCGGGAACACCGCCAGAACCTGCACCGGCTGCCGCCCGAGAATCCGCTCCAGCACCAGGCCCAGGACGTCCGCCTTCGGGACGCATACCACTTCCCGGTCCGCCACCAGGTCCGCGACCCGCGCCCGCTTCACCACCAGGCGCGCCTTGACCGCCACCATTCTGTGAACGGGCCATCGCGGCCGCCATCATCTCAGGCAGCTTTTTCATAGAGGTCGAGTCATTAACCTTAACTGTCACCGGCTTTTTTGTGGCAAGGTCAGTCATTTTGACGGTTTTGGCGGCCACGTCGATGGCAAGAATTGTTCCCGCTTGCCGAACGATCGTTCCGAAAATAATCTGTTCCGGAACTACGCGCGATCCATCATCGTTCTTCGTTCCCAATACGCGAATCGTGTCACCGTTCTTAATGTCGGCCATCGTGCTCGGCGTGGCATCGCTAAACTTCACAGAATTTGGCGCATATTTACGGACATTCACTTTTGCCGCGCTATCGACAACTACCTGCTTGCCGTCCGTCCCCTGCGTCTTCAGCGTTACCGCTTTGGAAGCTGGATCCACCGAGGTAACCGTGCCGACGATTCCCTTGGTCTGCCACTCCGCCTGATCTTTTTCCTGCTGTTTGGCGATCTCGGATTTCGACATGACAACAACCGTGGTCGCCGGCGCGATGGAGCCGTCGTCCATTTTGCGGACTCTCGCCAG
>CAXSIG010000439.1:0-1636 GCA_964237255.1 uncultured Bryobacteraceae bacterium | reverse complement strand
GGCGTCGGGATCGTCCGCCGGCGCAAGCCGAGCCAGCACCCGGTCGCCCACGCCAATGTCGGAGAACTGTGCCTCGGCGGCTTTCTTTAAGTCTTTTTCTCCGGGTGCGACCTTCATAAAGTGCGTCTTCGCATCCAGGCTGACCTGGGACTCAGCGCCCGTATCCGGCTTGAGCGTGATCTGCTTGCCATCGGCACCGACGGCTGTGACCGCGCCCAAAATACTGGTGTAAGGGGAAGCTTTGGCTGCCGCAGGCGCGGGGGCAGCTTCCTGCGCAAGGGCGGGTACCGACAGTCCGGCCACTAAAGCACTGGAAAGAAGAAACTTCTGCATTTCATAATTATGGCGCGGAGAACCCGGAAAAGGTAACACCGGAGGCTTGTAATCCGTTTGTAAAGTACACGCCCTAAAGTTTTGGCCGGTTCCGCCGATCAATGGATTAAGTGCTTTCCCTGAAACCATTTCTCCACAGAGACGTTCACGAACGGAACGACCTGATTGCTGCCCAGCATCGCATGATCGCGTCGCTCCTGGACGGCATCGTCGTCCATGCCGTGAAGGGAGATCCCCTGGATTTTGAACGCTTGCAGGACGATATCTCGACTCTTCGCAACAGCGTCAACATGGAAGAATGGTCCTCCGCCGACCTGCTCATCTCAACTGGGACGGCGTTGAAAGCTTTGCAGGATTACAATCGCCGGACGGGCGCGTTCATCCGCGCTCAGGGGTTGGAACTGCAGAAGATCACGGGAATGCTGACTCACACAATCGTCAATCTGTCGATCGAAGGAAGCACGAACGTTTCCAAGCTGCAGACGCTTGAGAAGCAACTCGAATCCGCTGTCGGGGCCGATGATATGCGCGTTCTGAAAGAAAAGCTCTCCGACTGTCTGGAGGGGATCCGAGAAGAAAAATTTCGCCAAAAAGCCGCTTCGGAAGCCGCGGTGTCCGACCTAAGCGACCGCCTGCATTCCGCCCGGCCCGATTTGGAAATTCCCTCGGCGGCGTCACTGGATCCGACAACCAGCTTTCAGACGAGACCTTCGGCGGAGCGTGCCTTAGCCGTCGCGAGCGATGGGTCTGCCGCCACTTTCGCCGCGCTATATGTCATCGACCATCTCCACGGGCTCAACGCGCGTTTCGGACGCGCCATCGGCGACCAGACCATTCAGATGTTCGCTCGCCATCTCACCAAATTTACGGCTTCGGGCGACGTTGTTTTTCGCTGGAGCGGTCCGGCGTTCCTGATTTTGGTGCAGCGCGAAGGGTCCTTGGAGATGGTGCGACGGGAATTAGCTCCCATCGCGTCCGCGCGCCTGGAAATGACTGTGGAAGCGCGCGGACGCGCCGTCCTACTCCCTGTGAATTTCTCCTGGACATTCATGCAAATCCCGCAAAACGGCAAAGTCAGCGCCGTAGTGGACAAACTGGACGCATTTCTTGCCAGCAAGGTAGGTTGCTAAGCCTTACGAATTTTTGCCTGGATAAGACGCAGCAGCTCTACCTCATTCTCGATCTCCATTCCAATCCGCAGAGAGAAAACACGTAGGGGCCGCACGGCTTCCGCCGTTAGTTCGCAGAGATTGGCCGCATCTTTTTCCGTGGTCAGCAGCGCCTGGACCCCATGCGCCCGCCC
>CAXSIG010000438.1:0-5440 GCA_964237255.1 uncultured Bryobacteraceae bacterium | reverse complement strand
CCCGAACGCGCTTCGGCGGCCTCTGGGGTCGTAGTGTATTTTAGGCTTCATGCCGGACGAACACGAACTGCGGCAGCGGTTCAGGAAGTTGCATGAAGCGGGGTGTTTCGTTATACCAAATCCGTGGGACATCGGAACCGCGAGGTACTTGCAGCACCTTGGATTCCAGGCACTCGCGACAACAAGCGCCGGTTTCGCATTCTCACGTGGATGCCCCGATAGCGCGGAAGCTGTGGGACGCGATGCCGTGCTGGCTCACATCGCGGAGATTGTTCAAGCTTCCGGCTTGCCGGTAAACGCGGACTTCGGATCGGGGTACGCGGACTCGCCGGAGGGAGTAGCAACAAACGTTTCGGCATGTGTCGCGACCGGAGTCAGTGGATTATCGATTGAAGACGCGACCGGCAAAACCGATGCGCCGCTCTACGAATTGCAAGAGGCGATTGAGCGCATGCAAGCGGCCAGGGAAGCAGCGGGTGAATCCGTGCTTTTGACCGGACGAGCCGAGTGCTATCTCACTGGACATCCGCAGCCGTTGCAAGAATCTCTGCAACGTTTGCGTGCCTATTCGGAAGCCGGCGCAGACGTCCTCTATGCACCTGGCGTAACGGACCCTGAAGCGATTCGCGAACTGGTTGCGGCGGTTTCGCCGAAACCTTTCAACCTCTTAATGAGTTCGAATATCGGGCTGCGAGTAGATGACGTAGCAGCGTTCGGTGTACGTCGAATCAGCGTTGGTTCGTCGCTAGCGCGAGCGGCATGGACCGGCTTTCTGAAAGCCGCAAGGGCTATCGCAGAGAACGGTAGCTTTGCGGGGTTCGACGGAATGGTCCCGTATGGGGAACTGAACGAAATTTTCGAAACTAGAACTTATCTCCGCGCGAGTAAACACCTCAAGCATTTTCGCCGCTGACGGTGGGTTCAGGACGTAATTGGATGCGAACGCGTCCGCGCCGGGGTAAGCCGTATTGCGAATTCGATCTGCCGCTCGATCAAGATCGTAGCCGGTATGGCGAAACTCGACGGTTGAAGAAAGCAACAGCCAATCGGCGCCGGCCGGACCGAATGGCATTCGATGCGCGTCTGGCCCACCATACGGTCGAACTGCATGTGCGTATGCCCGCATACGACGACGTCCGCTTGCGCAGCACTCAAGATGGGGGCGAGGATGGCTGCATCCGTCGACACCGTGAAAATTTCGTTCTCGCTGCGAGGTGTTGCGTGACAGAAAAGAACGTCGCCCAATCCTTCTATTCGGAGACGAATGGTCTTTGGCCAACTTGCGACGAAACGCCGTGTGTCTTCGTCCACCTGCTCGGCATCCCACTGGATGGCGGGTCGATGCGGTTCAGAAACAGCGCTGTGGTCCGCAAGCGCAACGTCGCCATTGCCAAAAAGGAAAGATACCGGCAGTTGCTGGCTGCGAAGAAGCTCTAATGTTTCGCGTGGCATCGGGCCGGGGAAGACATCACCACCAACCACGATGCGATCCACTCGCTCGCGATGAACTTCCGCCAGCACCGCTTCCAATGCTGGCAGATTTCCGTGAATGTCGTACAGCGCGGCAACCCGCATCCGCTAATGGACGGTACGGGTCTTGCGATTCATGTAGTCCATCAGCAAATACTGACCCAGGTTGTAAGGAGTTGTGAAGTAAGCTTTGCCGCGGCACATCTCGGTCACCTTTTGGACGAACGCGATCAGGTGATAATCGTTCGCCAGCATGAACGTGTTGATCAGAATGCCCGCCTTCTTGCAACGGTTTACTTCCTCAAACGTACGGCTGATGACTAGCGGGTCCAGGCGAATGCATTGCGGTAAATGCGTCCGTCATCCAGCGTGAGCGCGGAAGGTTTGCCATCCGTGATCATCACAATCTGCCGCATATCCTTGCGCTCCCGCGCAAGTAACTTCTGCGCCAGGATCAGACCATCGCGCGTGTTCGTATAGTAAGGGCCGACCTGCGCGCGGGCCAACTGACTGATGTCCAGCTCTTCGGCTTGATCGTGGAACAGCACGCAGCGAAGTGAATCGCCGGGGTATTGCGTCTTGATCAAGTGCTTGAGCGCCATTGCCACTTTCTTAGCGGGCGTGAAACGATCCTCGCCGTACAAGATCATGCTGTGGCTGCAATCAAGCAGAAGCACGGTGGCGCAGGAACTTTGGTACTCGCACTGGTGGACGTGCAGATCGGAATACTCAAGATTCAACGGGACCGTTGCACCCTCGCGGCGGACCGCGCTGAACAAGGTTTCGCTGACATCCAGGTTCAGCGTGTCGCCGAATTCATAGGGACGCGAAGAGCCGGACGATTCCACGCCCGTGGCGAAGTCGCGCGTATCATGACGACCGAAGCTGGACTTGCCTAACGACCCCAACAAGTCTTTCAGCGTCTTAAAACCAAGAAAGTCTAGCGACTTGTCGGTTACCTGAAACTTCGTCGGAGCTTCCGGGCCGTCTCCGTTGCCTTGCCCTTCCGGGTCTTGCGACGGATCCGTGGATCCAGAAATACTGCCGTCATCCAACAGCTTTTTCACCATGCGATCGACCAACTGCTGCATTTGGTCATCGGACATAGCGTCCAGCCGCTCCATCATGCTTTCGAGATTTTCTTTGTCGAAGAGCTTGCCTTCCCGGAGCGCTTGCTCGATTGCCTCGCGCAAATCGTCCATCGACTGCTCTTGCCACTGACCGGTCGGATTATACGGGTTGTCGAAGCCGCTCTGGAGGAAAAAATCGGAAAGCGCCTTAAGCAAATCCTGAGCGTCGATTCCGAAATCTTCTCCGGTGTACTTGCTGTATTTAACTTGCCGCATAGTGGCTCAGATCACTAATTGAACCGGCGGCGGTTGCGGTCGCGGGGAGGAAGTTCTTCTTCCTCGCCTTCGCGCCGCTCCCGGTTTCGTTCGCGCTCTTCCCGCTTCCGGTTAGACCCGCCATCGGATGCAAACCCTTTCTCTTCGGAGCGGCTGATTTTCTTTTGCGCGTACAAACCCTCAAGCACAAACTCCGCAGCGGACGCCCGGACAGCATCGGGTTCACTAACGCCCAACCCCAACGCGCGCCCTTTCTCCATCAGGCCTTGAATGGGCATTAACTGCTCCACCATAGCCGCTGAGCTCACCGTTTCATCGAGCTTCAGTGTCCCGCCGATATCGAACCATTGCACGATAGGCGACACATTCACACCTTCGAAGTATTTGTTGTACACTGCGCCGACCGCGGTTCGGATCAGCTCGCGGGCAACCGTATCCCCGCCTTTCAGCTCGCCTTCGTACTCCAGCTCCATTTTGCCGGTGATGGAAGGAAGCGCGGCATAGATATCAAGCACACGCGGTACAGCCACCTCTTCACCGCTGCGGATGGCGCGACGTTCCGCGTTCGACACCACATTTTCCAGGACGCTGATGGGCAAGCGCTGCGAAACTCCGGACCGCTTATCGACGCGCTTGTCCTCGCGAGCCGAAAACGCGAGTTGTTCGACGATCTCACCGACGTAAGCCGGAACACGCACTTCCACCGTGGAGCTTTCCTTCCCACGGACGGTCCACGCTTCCTGCCGCGTGATCTCGAGCCCTTGATCAAGCGACGACGGGTAATGCGTCCGAATCTCGCTCCCAATGCGATCTTTCAGCGGCGTAATAATCTTGCCGCGCGCCGTGTAGTCTTCCGGATTGGCGGTGAAAACCAGCATCACGTCAAGCGGCAGACGAACCGGATAACCTTTGATCTGGATATCGCCTTCCTGCATGATGTTAAAAAGCCCCACCTGAATTTTACCGGCGAGATCGGGAAGCTCATTAACGGCGAAGATGCCGCGATTCGCTCGCGGAAGCAGGCCATAGTGGACAGTGAGTTCGTCCGAAATATCCTGGCCGCGACGCGCCGCCTTAATCGGATCGATATCGCCGATCATGTCGGCAATCGTAACGTCCGGAGTGGCCAGTTTTTCCACGTATCGCTGATCGGGAGTAAGGTACGCGATGGGAGCATCGTCGCCGAGCTGGCGAATCATTTCGCGGCCTTGCTGAGTAATCGGGTGAAACGGGTCGTCATGGATCTCGGTTCCGGCGAGATAGGGCACGTGCGGATCAAGCAGCGTGGTCAATTGTCGAACCAAACGCGTCTTCGCCTGACCGCGCAACCCGAGCAAAATGAAGTTGTGCTTCGACAAAATAGCGTTGACTACCTGCGGAACCACCGTGTCCTCATAACCGACGATGCCGGGAAAAAGAGGTTCTTTGCGGCGGAGTTTGCAGATCAAATTTGAGCGCAGTTCATCTTTGACACTGCGTCCGGCAAGTGCGGGTGCGGCTAACGGGCTGGTTCGCAACGCTCCCAGGGTTTGGGGCAAGTCCGAAATGGTCGTCTTCATCGGATATTGGGCTTCAGTATACGAGATGTAGCTCCCGGCTATTGTGTTGCGTTTAATTCCACAGCTACTGCTCGGCGTTGAATTCGTAGACTTCGGAACCACTGCGGACAATCAGGCGGCCGGCTCCGATGAGTTTGTGGTCGATCGGAAAGAACACGGCGCCATCGGTGGATTGGCCGGGAGCAAGACGTGTTGCCACCAGCGCTAAAGCGGAAGCGGCAGCGGCGGCCTTGAATTTCGCCGGAACACCTTCAGCCATGGCGCCCCGGCGGCGCTGCTCATATCCATTTGTACTGCGCATTTTGGGGATACCGTACAAATTGTTTTCGTAGGCTACCACCAACTTCTGCACGTCGCTCAAACCTCCGCGATCCAGAAGTTCTTTTACAACGGTTGTAGCGGGAGCGGCCTGCACAGACTGTCCATCCGGCATGGTGAGGCTGAAATCTTCCGGCTTGATGTTCGAATAAATATCACCTCCATTTGCCACCGAAACCTGAATCATGGCGTATTCGTGTACGTGCGCCGAGGTGGTGGCGAAATTTACGGTGACGCCTTTCCTGGTGAGCGTTTGATGTTTCACACCGCCGGATTCATACTCGATGACCTGTCCGAAAAGCGCGACGGGGGCGGCCAAAAGGACCGTCGCAAGCCAGATTCGGGGGAGCATGCTCCTTAGTTTACAAGCAGCCATTGCGCCTTGCCGCGTGTCTGGCTAAGATGCGTAGAGTTGGCCGAGCGGGCCGGACTATTTTTCAGGAGAACTTCAGTGAGAGAAAAAGGTGTAGTGAAGTGGTTTAACGCCTCCAAAGGTTTCGGATTTATTCAGCGCGCGAACGGGGAAGACGTGTTCGTCCATTTCTCGGCGATCCAATCCAACGGATATCGCAGCTTGGATGAAGGCGCCCAAGTGGAGTTTGAAGTGAAGAAAGGCCCGAAGGGTTTGCAAGCGGAAAACGTTACCGTGAGCTGAGCGAATTGCATTACGGGAATACGGGCCGTAGCCAATAATCGGCCCGTATCTCGAAAGTAGACTGTCCGACTCGATTCGGTTGCAGCGCACAT
>CAXSIG010000437.1:389-5465 GCA_964237255.1 uncultured Bryobacteraceae bacterium | reverse complement strand
GCTACATGTTCTCCCGAAGCGCGATTCCAGGCTCACGAAGGAGTGATTTTCGCAATGGCGGGTAAGCGCCCAAGAGCGAGATCGCAATCGCCAGACTGATTGCTACCGGCGCAAGAACGGGCGGGACATCGATACCGGCGCGAAACACCGTTGCGCCCACCCACTTCGCCATCTGTAGCCCGAGTAGCACGCCAACAACGCCGCCAATCAATCCTTCAGCGACCACTTCCGCCCCAAACAGCGACGCAATCAATCGGTCCGTCGCCCCGGTAGCTTGCATGATCGCAATTTCGCCGCGTCGTTCCAGAACGGTCGTCGCCATAACGCTCCATACTGTAAGAGCCGCCGCCGCGAGCGCAGCCAACGCGATCAGCAGCATCAATCCGCCGATGGTAGAAAGCACACGGCCTTCGCTATCAGCAACGCGCCAGACGGGACGCGCGGCGGCCATGGGAAGCACGCCTTCAATCTGGTGCGTGATGGAGCGAACGTAGTTGGTGCAATTCCAGCGCTCCAGTTCCGCTGGAGTCATACGGGCCGGATCTTTGCGCGCAAAATCGTCTTCCGGTTTCGTCAACGCCGCGACCTGAACGGCGTCCACCTGGTCCGCATGACCGGTAAGCCGCTGTACTGCACCCAAGTCAACGAGGATCTGATCGTCTTCCGCGGCTCCAGTATGAAGGATTCCCGTTACATGGAAAGCCTCACCGAACAAGGTCACCGTTCTGCCTTTTGTGAGATGAAGCGCCGCACCCGCTAAGCAGTCGTTTGGCTGCATTGGCCAGGCCCCATCGACTTGCCACGAAGGGTTCACGGCCCTTGCGCCAGTACGCAATACGCGTCCGTCGGGGGTTCGGTACTCCTTGTCGAACCACAAGCCGCGAACTGGAATTGCCGTCCCATTGACCTGGGCCGTTTGCGTCAACGACGGCACGAAGCCAGTGAGATTCAACTGCCAAAAAATGGTCTTGAGCTTTGGGACCTGCGACTCCGGAATCGGCACGGCGCTGTCGCGCGGAGTAACCAGAATATTCGCGCCCAAGCTACGCAATTCCAGGTTCACTTTATCGCCGATGTCGAGCATCACACCGAGCATGGATGTCGCCACCGCCGTCCCCATTGCGATCGCAAACACAGTCATCGCCTTCCGGCGTGGAGAGCGCCGGAGGCTCTCGGCGACAAACCTCAGAAACATTTAACTAGCCGTGCGAAACAGCCGCGCTCCCTTAAACAACTTATCGGCGGCGATAATTAAGTCCGTACCTTCCACTTTCGATTCAATCGGAATCGGATTGCAACCGCCGCGCACACCGATCGTCGGAATGAAGATCGCCGACGCACAGTTTCGACAGACTACGTTCGGACCCTTCTGGAAATAACCCTTCGAACCGCAAATCTCACAAGCATCGAAGGCGGTGGCAAGCGTCTTATCCGGACGCTGGATCACGATCATCCGTACGGTAACTCCGTCCGAGTCTACCGAGAACCGGTGCAAGTTTCCATCGGAAACGGAAGCAACCGGAATTCGAACCAGCCCCGCCGAAGCTGTAAGCGGAGTGGGAACCGACAGTTCGCTGGCCTGCTTTGCATAGATAAACTCCGCCGTGATCATCAACATGAAAAGGCCGGCTGCGGTGCAACTGGCCATCATCCAAAAGCGCTCCCGCCGTGCCGACCACTTTGCCTTCCGCAGCGCCGCGCCTTCTAAACGATCCGTCGGCGGAGGTTGCGAACGACCGCGCCACTCCATTAGTAGCATCGCTCCCGCGAGCGCCAGAATCGCGATAAAGAAGAAGACCTCATCGCGTACAATCGGCCCGATCAGCGCCATTTCACTCGCGCTGCTCGGAAGGATCTGACCTTCACTTAGCGCATGGAGACCCGGGATGGTGAGCTGGAAAAACACGACCATCAGAATGACGGTGGTAATTCGAAAGAATGACCGAAGGTTCACACGGATTGTCCCGCGCACGAAGCTGATTCCGAACAACACTGCCAAAGCTAAGCCAAGCACTGTCCCTGTTAGTTCCAAGATGCCCGACGTATCCAGCCGGACCGCCGTTAAGAGCAACACGGTCTCCACGCCCTCACGAAAAATCATGAGCGATACAAACGCGAACACGCCCCAGCCCGACCCTGCGTCGCCCAACTTGGTTTCGATCTCGCCCTTTATGCCTTTCGCGCTGCGGTTCATCCAGATCACCATGCTGAGCACGAATGCGGCGCTAACCAAGAGCGTCCAACCTTCATAGGCTTCTTCGGTGACTTGAAACTTCGTAAACACCCATGCCAGGATGCAACTGGCGGCTACTCCCGCGGCGATGGCGCGGTACACCATCGGCAACAATCGTTCCCGTCCGGTCTTTCTCAGATAGGCGATTGCGATTGCGATAACCAGCGCGGCTTCGACGCCTTCGCGAAGCGCAATGATGAACGTTTGGAGCAAAATTCAGTATACGACCAAATTGGTCCGAGTTCGATGTTGCCGAGATTCAGCGCACCCGTCAGGGCGCTTAATCGTTAGAGCGGATACGGAAAGCACGACCTGAATCCTCCCGCGCTCTCGTCTAATTTATAATAAAGAGACTCCCCTTGTGACCCGTTTTCTCCTTCTGTCGTCATTCTGTTTTGGCATAGCGGCCGAGACACCGGACACCGCCTTTTTCGAAGCGAAAATCCGGCCCGTTCTGGCTGCTAAGTGCTACGGCTGCCATGCGTCTAATCTCAAAGCCCCGATGGGCGGACTGGCTCTCGATAACAAAGCGGCTCTACTTCGCGGCGGCGATGGCGGGCCGGTTCTGATTCCGGGCAAGCCTGACGAAAGCCGGTTGTTGTCCGCGCTTGGCTATACGGACCAGAACCTACAAATGCCGCCGACCGGCAAGCTTCCCGATGCCGTAATTGCGGATTTTCGGCAGTGGATCACCGACGGCGCTCCTGACCCGCGAACTGCCGCTTCTACTACGTCCACCATGAAGCCGCTAAAAGGCATGTCCGTCGAGGATGGCCGCAAATGGTGGGCTTTCCAGCCGGTGAGCGAAGCTCCCGCCCCCAAAGTCAAATCGCCGCGATGGGCACAGACCAAGATCGACCTGTTTCTACTCCAGCAATTAGAAGCTAAGAAACTGAAGCCCTCTCCCGTCGCGGATAAACGCACCCTCGTGCGCCGGGCTTATATCGATCTCGTTGGATATAAGCCCACTTACGACGAGGTGGAAGACTTTGCTGCCGACACGTCGCCGAAGGCTTGGGAGCAGCTCATCGACAAACTCCAGGCTTCTCCTCATTATGGAGAGCGCTGGGGCCGTCACTGGATGGATGTCGCGCGCTTCGGTGAAGATAATCCGACTTCGGAAGCCACCAATCCCGCTTATCCGTTTGCTTGGCGCTATCGCGATTGGGTGATCGAAGCGTTCAACAAAGACGTTCCGTACAACAAGTTAGTCAAGTTGCAACTTGCCGCGGACTTGGTCCCCAACACACCTCGGGAAGACCTTCGCGCCCTTGGCTACCTTGGCGCCGCTCCGATTTATCACAAGGATCTGCGGCTATCGGCAGACGTAATCGGTGGGTTCGCGACCGACGATTGGGACGAACGCGTCGATGCGGTTTCGCGCGGCATCATGGCAATGACCGTTGCTTGTGCCCGTTGCCACGATCACAAATTCGATCCGATTCCTACGAAAGACTACTACGGTCTAGTGGGAGTCTTCGCCTCCACAATGCGTGCCGAACGGCCTCTGTTCGAAGTCGATCCCGCGGTGGAAACGCGTTATCTGTGGATTCAAAACCGGCTGTTCGATCTTCGCTATTCCGCCAATCTCCTGACCGGCGAAGCGTCCACTGTTGTTGGGTCGCCCGAACGTGTTGCCAAGTGGAAGGCTGAGATCGAGACTCTCAAGGCGGAGATGCTGGCTTTGCGGGAGCGCTATCCCAAGCTGGTGGCGAGCGTGGAAAAGTATTGGAACTTTGCCCCGCGTACGCCGGGAGGTAACGGGGGACAAGGACGCCGTCGTCCCGCGCTTACTTCGACTGAGCCTTTCGTCAATGGAGTATATGACGCCTCTCAGTACATCGATGGGACCGATCCGCAATTTACATTCATCAATCTGAAGCCGAACCAGCCGCGCGACTTCCCCATGCTTTTGCACGGAAATGTTGCGACTCCCGGCGCGGTGGTTCCCCGCCATTTTCCGTCCGTGTTGGCGAAGGGCGATGGCGTATTCCACAACGGCTCCGGCCGTCTGGAATTCGCAGAACGCATGTTTGCCGATGCCGCGCCACTTACAGCGCGCGTGATCGTCAATCGAATCTGGGACTGGCACTTCGGCCGACCGCTGGTCGCAACGCCCAGTGATTTCGGTGTACAGGGCGAAAAGCCTTCGAACCCGGTATTGCTCGACGATCTGGCAGCTCGCTTTATTCAGCACGGCTGGTCTATCAAGTGGCTGAACCGCGAGATTATGTTGTCCGCCGCCTACCAGCAATCGAGCAGGCCGCGTGCGGATGGCGACAAGGCGGATGTGTTGAATACGCTGCTATGGCGCATGAACCCGCGCCGGCTGGATATTGAGTCATATCGCGACACGCTGCTCCGGTCCGCTAACCGTTTGGACGAAAAAATGTATGGACCTTCAGAGGATGTGGAGGCGCTTACCAATCTTCGCCGTACGGTTTATGGGCGCGTCAGCCGGGGTCGCATGAGCAACCTTCTCAAAAATTACGACTTCCCCGACCCGATGCAGACTAGTGGAGGCCGTGACTTGACCACCACCGCGCTCCAACAGTTCTTCGTCATGAATAGCGCCTTTATGCACGATGAAGCAGCAGCTCTCGCGAAACTGGCTGGAAATGAGACGGAAGATTCCGCGAAAGTCGGCGTGCTGTATCGGGAAGCGCTGTCCCGGAATCCAAGTCCAAAAGAACTCGATCTGGCGCTCAGCTACTTGGCGAAGGGCACAGTCGAGCAGTACGCACAAATCTTGTTGTCCACGAACGAGGAGATTTTTTGGCCATGATACACAGACCGTCCCGCCGTGAAATGATGCAGACCGTATTCGGGAGCATTGGCTCCAT
>CAXSIG010000437.1:0-379 GCA_964237255.1 uncultured Bryobacteraceae bacterium | reverse complement strand
GGGAGCGCACTGGCGGCAAAGCCAAGCATGTAATCAGTCTGTTCCTTTCGGGCGGACCGTCTCAAGTGGATATGTTCGACCCCAAGCCGCTTCTCACCAAGTTCGAGGGCCAACGTCCCGGCTCAACCGACCTTCGGACGGAGCGTCAGACTGGTGGCCTGATGCCGACACCGTTCGCTTTCAAGAAGTACGGCCAGAGCGGCATTGAAGTCAGCGACGTCGTTTCGAAGACAGGTTCCGTGATTGACGATGTGTGCGTCATTCGCTCGATGTATTCGTTTAATCCGACGCACACGCCCAGCCTGAGCTTGTACCACACGGGTACAATTCTCCTGAATCGCCCATCGACGGGTTCATGGATCTCCTACGGTCTGGGAAC
>CAXSIG010000436.1:2159-5469 GCA_964237255.1 uncultured Bryobacteraceae bacterium | reverse complement strand
CGGTCGGCAATCTGTCACGCGAAGTCTGGCGCTTCGGGGCCGTTCAGCTGCTTGGCGTCATTGGGCTAAATGCGGCCGGTTTATGGATCGCTTCGCTGCTTGTCCGGTTCGATTCCACCATGGTGCAAATCGGTCTGTTTGCGGCGGCGAACCAGGTCCGCAACATCGCGGGTCTTGCGCCTGGTTTGTTTACCCAGTCGAGCTTGGGATTGCTTGCCGACCGGCGTCACGACGCTTCAGAAGTTCTTGGCATTTCCACCGTGAGCGCTTCGATTGCGGCAATTTTATTGAGCGGTTTCGGCATCGCGGTTCTTCCCTGGATTCTCCCCCTGCTGTATGGAGCGAGTTTTGGCGGGGCTGTATTGCCGGGTTCGCTGGCGCTGGCAACCGCGATCGTCCACCTGAGCAATGGTCCGGCCGCAGCCCGGCTGAACATCGTTGCGCTACGGTTGACCGGCGGCATCAACGCCATCTGGTCGGCGATTGTTGTCACGCTCGGGATTGGTTTGTTTTTCTGCCCACCGCTCCGGATCCGTCCCGCCCTGGCCGCCACCGCGATTTATTTTACGGCTCACATCAGTTCAGCCGCTCTGGTGTTCTTCACACTACGAAAACGGCGAGAGATTCCTCTCGGTTTAGCGCCGGTCGTGGGGTTGTCTACCGGAAGTTCCATCCTGCTCGCGTTCCTGGCACTGGCGCGCTCGGTCATGACCGGCTTCCTCCAACAGGCAGGCTGGACCGCCGCCATCGTCTTTTTTACGCTGCTTGCCGCGATTCTTGTCTTTGAGGCAGGCCGGCGCAACAACTGGATTCCGCAATTGCCTGCGCCGCTGGCCCGGACCTTGCGCCTTCAATGGACGGCGGCATGACTTGGCATGTGCTTGACGCCCGAAGCGTCTGGATCAAGGAGTTTGCGTGGGCCCTTTCGCAGCACGTGCCCGTTTGCGCCTGGACGCCGCAAATGAGTTGGACCGGCGTGCTGGGCGGCCGTGAAACGATGGAGCGGCAAGCGGATCCACCACTCCCGCTTCGCCGATTTCCGTTGCAGCGTGGTTATGCCAGTTTTCCCGTTTCCGCATTCGTCCGTTTGGGCACTACACTCACGAAGCGACTGGAGCGTGAGACGCGGGAACCGAAGCTCTCGCCCCTCATTTGCACCACGCCGTATTACGCGCCGGTCGCGGAACGCTGGTCCGGTCCGGTGGTTTATTACCAAACCGACTTGACCGTTGGGTATGCGGGCGTCAATCCCGCCCAGGTGCGAGATCTGGACGGACGGCTTTGCCGCCGCGCCGACCTGGTTTGCCCGAACTCGGAACGGATTGCCGAATACATGCGGGAGCGCGGTTGTGCCCCGGACAAGATTGTCGTGGTTCCGAATGCGACACGGGAAGCGAATGTACTCAGTGGTCCCACGGCATCTCCCGCGCCACTGCCTGCGGATGTAGCCGATCTGCCGCGGCCGATCGCCGGTGTGATTGGAAATCTGGCCGCCAATATGGATTGGCAATACCTGCTGGGCCTGGTGCGTCAGGCGCGAGGGTTTACGTGGATTTTTGTCGGGCCGACGGATATGCCGGTTCCCGACCGTGCCCAGAATCGGGCCCGCACCGAACTCTTGCACTACGGAGGCCGTGTCCGGTTTATCGGAAACCGGCCTTACGGAGAATTGCAGAGCTACGCGCGTGCGTTCGATATCGCGGTACTCCCTTACCGAAAGCAAGAACCGACTTACTCGGGAAGCTCAACCCGATTTTACGAGCACTTGGCGGCATGCCGTCCGATGCTGGCGACACGCAGCTTCGCCGAATTGTTGCAAAAGGAACCGCTGCTCTACCTTTCCGATGTTCCGGAAGAAGCGGCGATGTATCTGGCTCGCATGAAGTCCCGGCACTTCAGCGACGGACAGGAGACTGCGCGTTGGGAGGCGAGCCGGACGGGCACTTGGACGGAACGCGCCACCACTCTGCGCGGCGCGCTTCTCGAACGATGGCCGTCGCTCGCCGCGCAAACGGTTACAGCAGTGGCAGCGTCGGACCCAAATTTTGCGCTTTCGAGCGGGTTGCGCCGGTGACCGCGGCCAGGAAAGCGGTCGTCGTCCATAGAGGTTCTCGCGACGCATATCAGGCAGCCGGCGCGCTGGCCGAACGTGGATCGCTCGAACGGTTAATAACCGACTTGTACTGGCCCGCGGACCGCAATCCAGGTCGCGCGCTCGCCCGACGGTTGCCCGCGCTTTGCGCCCGCTATGCGAAGTGCGTACCTTCGGAGCTGGTCGAATGCTGCTGGTTTTCCGGCGTCGCATCGTTCGCTCTCGATCGCTTACCCGGCGTTCCGTTTGCTTGGAAACGGCGAGCCACACGATGGGCTGACGGAATTTTGGGAAAGCGAGCCGGCCGTCTGGCAACGCACACCGGCGCGGGGTTAGTCAGTTACAGCTATTACGCTTCCAGCGCTTTTGCGGCGGCAGGTCCACACACACCGCGCATTTTGTTTCAACTGCATCCTCATCCCGTTTCCATTCGGCGGATTTTGCGGAAAGAATTGGATGACCACCCGGAATGCGCCCAATCGCTTGCCAAGGAGTGGGAGCTGGCTCTTTCCGAGTCTGAATTCGAACAGCTGGCCGGCGAAGCGCTGCAAGCGCAGCATTGGATCGCGGCATCGTCTTTTACCCGCGCCACGCTTGTTGAAAACGGCGTGGACGCGGAGCGTATTCATGTCGTTCCTTACGGTGTCGATTCCGCCCGTTTCTGCCCGTCCTCGTCGGCAGAGCCCGCTGCTGCTCAGCGGCCGCTGCGGCTGCTGTTTGTGGGTACCATCAATCAGCGAAAAGGCATCAAGTACCTGCTCCAGGCTCTCGACCTGCTCCGCGATCTGCCGCTCGAAGTCACTGTGTGTGGACGGCCGGTCGATAACCTGGCCCTATTTGAGCAGTACCGCGACCGGATCCGGCTACGCCTTGCCCTGAGTTCGAATGAATTGCTGGCTGAGTACCGCCGAGCGGATCTCTTCGTGTTTCCCTCCGTGGCGGAAGGCTTCGGGCAAGTGTTGCTCGAAGCGATGGCGTGCGGCGTACCGGTGCTCAGCACCACGCACACAGCCGCTCCCGACGTGGTTCGCGAAGGTGTCGATGGATTTGTTGTGGAACCCCGCCGACCCGATTTGCTGGCCAAGCGTATCGAATGGGCCGACGCTCACCGGCACGATTTGGCAGAGATGGGACGGCAGGCCCGTTCGCGCGCACGCTACTTTACTCAGGCGCGATTTCGTGAAGGGATCGCCAACGCAATCGCCCAGTCGCTCGCGT
>CAXSIG010000436.1:633-2149 GCA_964237255.1 uncultured Bryobacteraceae bacterium | reverse complement strand
CCCCAACGCAACGCGTCGTCTGAGCGCGGAAGTCACGCGTATGTTTGAAGTCCTTCTCGGGATTACGGCGCTGGTTTCCGTGCTCGCGCTGATTCTGGTCTATGAGGGAAACGGCGACATTTTCCACCCGCTGTTTTTCATCTGTCCCATGTTCCTGTTCCTGTACTGCTGGATGCCGTGGCGGCTGTACACGGCGGGCACGATTGAGTCGTATTTCGACACGGAACAACTGTTGTTCGTCCAAGGTCTCTATCTTATCGGGACGGTGGTCTTCATCGTGGCCTGCCTGACCGGCGGTTGGCAGGTGCCTCGGTCAAGCTTTGCTCCTCCGCTCGCCTTGTCGGCCCAGGCGGAAAACCGGCTGGTGTGGGGCGGAACCGCCACCGGCTCCATCGGCCTTGCCGCATGGTTCACTGTAATTCATAATGTCGGCGGTTTCGCAGCCGCGTTTAGCCAATCGCATGCCGGCGGCTGGGACGACAGCGGGTACGTCCGCGATACTTCGCTCCTTCTGCTCTCCGCCTGCGCGCTGATCCTGGCTTCAATGACGGGACGCGCGGTTCGATTGCGCCAGGTAGCGCTACTTCTGCTCTTCGCGATTCCCTGGACAGTGCAAGCGCTGCTGGCGTCCCGGCGAGGACCCACATTCGCCATCGTTGCCGTGGTGGGAATCGGATGGTTTCTCCATCGCAACAAACGTCCGCCCATCATCTTGACTGCGTTTGTTGGAACCTGCGTGGCGTACCTGATTCTGTTCCTTGTTGCGAACCGCGGATCCATTCATCTTGGCTCAGACATGGAGTTCAAATCCGATGTCAGTTCTTCGGTCGAAACAGCCCACACCGGGAACGAATACATTTACGGAGGTGGTTCCGTCCTGGCCGCCCGGCGTAAGAGCCATTATTTCTGGGGTCGACGGTATCTGGCTCAAATCTTAGTACGTCCGATTCCCTCCTCTATATGGCCCACGAAGTATGAAGACTTCGGAGTTCCGGAATTGCGTGTAAACGCCGGTACCGGCGAAGGCTTTGCGGACGCGCTTGGTTGGCAGGGAGCGGTTGGGTCCGCACCCGGTTTGGTTGCCGATTTGTGGGTGGAAGGTTCCTGGCTATGCCTCGGCTTCCTGGCCGCCATCGGCTTCGCGTATGGACGGATCTGGCGAAAAGCGGTGGAGCGCGGCGGCGTATGGGCCACCCAGTACGTCATCATCTCCGCCTTGTCCATTTACCTGGTCATGCAAACCATGGAAGCGGTCATTTTCCGGACGCTGCTATTGTCTCTGCCCGCTTGGGCCGTCTGGCGATGGGCGGCTGCCGCCAAGGTCAAGAAGTCGGAATATACGTGGAACCGAGTCAATCGATCCATGGCTTACAGGGAAGCATGATGGGCTTCTCACCCGGCGGCTTGGTTGTGATCTGGATCGATTGGTATGTGTATCACATCTCGCGATTTCGCGCGTTGGTGGAAAATCCGCAACTCGCCGGCCGCGTATTCGGCATTGAGCTGGTCGGTGGCG
>CAXSIG010000436.1:0-623 GCA_964237255.1 uncultured Bryobacteraceae bacterium | reverse complement strand
AAGATACCCATAACCGACGGGCCTCGGCGCAATTGGCGCGGGAGTTCATCCCGGATTCACGTTTCGACATCGGTCACGCGGCGATCTACCGATTACTACGCTCGAACCGAACAAAGGTTGGCACGACGCCGGAAAGTTCCTTCTTGCGTTCAAGCTGTGGCGCGAACTTAGCCGATTGAAGCCTGCTTCCGTCTTGATTCCGGGCTATTACACGTTGCCCGGCATTGCGGCCGCCCTTTGGTGCCGCGTGCATAACAGCATGCCGGTGTTGATGACCGAATCGGCTGAGCAGGATCACGAGCGCTCCACCTTCAAAGAGGCCGCAAAACGGATTGCGCTTCGTCTACTTTTCGACCGCGCCATTTCCGGCGGCGAAGTTCACATCGAGTATCTTCTGAAGCTCGGCATGAAGCGCGACAAGATCGGCAAGTACTACGACAACGTCGATAATGACTTTTTCAGTTCCTGCACCGCGAAGCTGCGTAGCAGCACCACCGCCGAGGCGGAGAACCTGCCCTCCCGCTACTTCCTGTTTGCCGGGCGTTTGGCGCATGAAAAAAGCGTAGGCCGCCTCCTTGCCGCCTTCAGCGACTATCGGGCACGCGGGGGCGCATGGGAATTAG
>CAXSIG010000435.1:0-5487 GCA_964237255.1 uncultured Bryobacteraceae bacterium | reverse complement strand
CGAGGCCGGTGAGATACCCGAACCAAGGCCCCATTGCCGTTCTCGCAAATGAATAGGCGCCGCCTGCGTGAGGAAGTGCGGGCGACATCTCCGCCAGACTGGAACACAAGCAGATGTAGAGCACGGTCATGATGACCAGAGCGGCCAATAACCCTCCGAATCCACCTGTCGGCAACCCAAGATTCCAACCGAAGAAGTCGCCGGAGATGACGGCTCCAACGCCTAACGCCCAAAGGTGAAAGACCTTGGCGTAAGGTCGCAAGCCGGCTTGTGCTTCCAGGCTCAAGGGCTGCTTACGATATGAGACTCCTTCTCCGGCAACACCTGTGTCATCCTGACCCGCAGAAACAAAGCCAACCTTCGTGGAGACTGCGCGCCGTATTCTCGCCACCAATGACCCAATCCTAGACCGGCTTCTTCGTTGACGGCCGCGTTTAGTACAGCGCTTCTGACTGTGGCCTTGCAGTTAGTTAAAAAGAGTAACGTAGTTGGAAATCCATCACGCGCGAGCCGGGTTGATTGGTCGCGTTGATGTCATTGTAAATATTGCGTGTCTGGCCGAAAAGGTTGTTGATCGTGATGTTGCCGGAGCTGTTCGGCACAAGGAAGAAGTTCGGGTGATTGAATAAGTTCAGTGCTTGCACCCGAAATTCAACGGTCTGCTTCTCATGAATTTTCACGCGCTTTACCAAGCTGACATCCCAAGTTTGAAACCAAGGACCGTAAAGGAAAACTTGATTGCCGAACTGTCCGGGCGTGTTCGCGGGACCGATATAGGGCTGCGTCGTATCGACCGCCTGGGGGATCAGTTGGAACGCCGCAAGGGTGTTCGTAATGAGAGATTGCGGCAGGAAGTTCACCAAGCCGTTCGGCTGTTTACTGATTTTGGTCAGGCTCTGAAGTTGATCTGTGGTGATGTTGTGAAGCACCACGCCACCGTCCACGGTATTGAAGGTGAGACGCCCGCTGAGCAGTTCCGAAGGCGTCCCGGATTGCAGGCGTGTGAGGCCGGCCAGCTGCCATCCCTCGATACTCTTTCGCACAATTGAATTGCCGACTCCACTCAGAAACTGGCGGCTTGGGCCGAACGGAAGTTCGTACACCCAGTTCAGCTTGATTCCGTGACGCTGGTCAAAAGCTGAGGGATAAGTCACGCCATCGCGATTACGTAAAGACAAAAGGTTGTCGAGTGATAGCGAGTGGGACCAGGTATAGCTCGCGCCAAGCAGAAGTCCTTTTGCGAAGCGACGGCGCAGTTCGATTTGCAGCGAGTTGTAACTACTGCCGCCTTGATTCGTCACGACGTTCGACGCGGATCCGCCAGTGGACGGATTTACCTGAAACAAGTTAGCGGGGTAGCCTGCCGAAGTGAGACGCGCTGTCTGCGCGACTGTACCCGCAATGCTGTTCGCGAAACTTCCGGCTTGGCCCTGTGCGACGAGATTCGCCAGCGAAGAGTTCGCGTTGCTGGCGAGCGCCGTTGAGAGGATAGGAACGTTTTGCTGCCCCGGGAGCCCTTGGTTGAAAAAGTTGGTGCTCTTCAGTGTGTTGAGCGTGCTCAACTGCCCCACACTTACACCATTGGCGATGGCGAGATTGTTTTGCGCCGCTTGAAATTGAGTGAGAAAGCCGTTCTCTACTACGTTGACTTCGTTCAGATTTACGGTGGTCCAAGTGCGCGCGGAGCGGTTTCCTACGTAACGTGTTTCGAGCAGCGTATCATGACCCAAAGGCCGTTGCCAGCCGAAATTCCAGGAAGCGACATAGCGCGCTTTCAGGTTCGGATCATAATCCGCTACCAGGTTTCCACTTGTAACCGGCAAAGGGTACGTCGGTGTAGAAGGCAATACGCCGCTGAACTGGACGCTTCCGGGAGCTCCAAACGCGGCGGTATTGCTGGAGAGGGGATCGACGCTGGTATTAATGCTCACGCCCTGATTTCCGTTCCAGGGAATAGTGAATTGTTCGCGTATTGATGCGATAGAGAAGCCGCCGCGAATCACCGAATCTCCGCCTGTGCCTAAGAGAGCGCCGAGAAAGCCGGTCTTCTTAGGAAGGATGTACGCTACGCCTACGGTAGGAGACAGAAAGTGAGTGGGCGAGTATCCGGTGGTGTCGCCGGTTACTTGTGTCAGTACTGGAACGGACCCGGAGGAAACGCCGGGCTGAAAGAGATTGCCGACTCCGGAAATGCCGTAAAGGCAGCGTAAGTTGGACGCGTATAGGTGTTGTTGAACGTGTGAAACGGAAACTGATTTTCGAGGCGCAGTCCAAAGTTGAGTGTGAGGTGTTGCGTCCGCTTCCAACTATCCTGCACGAACATTCCAAATTCCTGCTGGCGTAAACGTCCTACAACTCCATTCGCTCCATAGGTGTGTGTCTGATCGCTCAACACAGAAGACCGCGTAACGGCGGATACTCGTCCGGTCAGAAGCGCGTACAGGTTTTCCGCATTTGTCAGATCGCTCGCCGCTGCGCCGGGAAAGTTCGTGGCGGTAAAAAGACTCAGGATTGGATCCGTGCTTACAACCCCGAAAGACACGCGCGGGATGACTTGCGTACTGTAGCTGGCCTGATATTCACTGATTCGGGAGAAACTTCCTCCCGTGTTCACCAGGTGACTGCCTTTCACCCAACTTGCCGAGCCGTTCAACTGCTTCACGGGATTGTTACGGCGAGAAAACGTGCTGGCGTTGTACGGGACCGTGACATAACCGGCCAAATTCGGCGCATAGCCATTCCACTGAGAGAACAGGTTGGGTGTCACATCGTTAAAGAACAGAACGTTGCCGGATGACATCCCGAATCGGATCTCACTGGTCCAATGATTCGACCATGCGGAACGAAGTGCGGTGGAACCTGTCCAGAAAGCCTCGCGCTGCCCCGCGTTAACGGAAGATCCAAGCACCGTGCCGCTGCCCGGGAACACAGGGATCACGCCATTGATGCCATCCGGAAACAACCGATACGGATTGGTTCCGCCCGTCGCTTCCCAGTGCTGTTTCGAATTAATCACGTAATCCAATTTGCCTTGTGGAAAGTCAATTTTGTGTTCGCCAGGGGCCAGGAAGTTGAAGTTGTTGCGATTGTAATCATTCGCGGTGACTCGCGAACTGAGAATGCCGCCCGAAGTAGATTGCGCGATTTGCCCCAATGTATTCGCGATGATGGGGTCGGGAGTGGCTCGATACCCGCCCGACGCTGCGACGTTGTAAAGGTTCACGGAGCGCACAATGCCCGACGAATCCTTGTATGTGAAAAGGCCACTCCGCGCGGCATCGGTAAGCACCGTAAGTTGCGCGCCCTTCACCTGCGCTTCATTCCAGGACTGCGGGAAGCGAAAAATTTCGTAATTGAAGAAGATAAACAGCTTGTTTTTAAGGATTGGGCCGCCGATATGCGCACCTGCCTGATGCAGCAAGATACGATCGCGGGAAAGTCCGTCAATGTTGTTGAAGTAAGTATTGGCATCGAAGAACGTATTCCGCTCTTGCCAGAATGCACCGCCGTGCCAGTGATTGGTACCGGACTTCGTAACGAACTTTACCTGAATAGCGCCCTCTCCTAAACTCTCCGCGCCCGATGCGGCGCTGGTGACCGAGACTTCTTCGATCGCGTCGGTCCTGGGATAGACAACAGGATAGAAAGCTCCACCCGATCCGTTCTTCAGAAGATTGTCCTGGATGTTGACACCGTCCAAAGTCATATTGACGGTGGCTTGCGGCAGGCCATCAAACGTGGTGTTGCGCGGACCGGCGGGCGTTTGCGTACCGGGCAACGTCACGATCAGATCGGTCGCGTTCCGGCTGGGCGTTGGTAAATCGCTGACTTGCCGGCCTGTCAAATTGCTGGACACCGTTGCGCTGGTGCTTTCCACAACTTCCGCGCCTCCCGACACTTCGACCGTTTCCGAAACAGCGCCCACTTCCAATACCAGGTTGACGGTTGCGGGGATCCCGGCATCCATCTTGATGTTGGTGTTTTCCGCGGTCTTGAAACCCGGCGATTTCACCAGAAGATTGTAGGAACCGGTAGAAAGCGAAGGAATGGCCCAGTGTCCTTTGTCGTCAGAGTTGGTGGCAAACTTCTGACCCGTTTCGACACTGGTCACTGTGACGGCGGCCTTGCCGATCACCGCGCCCTGGGTATCCCGAATGGTCCCATCCATGGTGCTGGTGTTGATCTGTGCCACAGCAAAAATGCAGCATGCTGCGGAGAAGATCAAATATTTTGCGAAGAGTCGGTACACAAGTGTCTCCCGTGCCTAAGTGAGGCGTTCCAAAGAATTGAGAAGCGGACCCGGACTTGGGGGAGCGGCATCCCGACAGGGGACGATGAAGCGGTTTGGATCAGTATACTCTAGGGCGTCGACGTTGGTGGGACGCGTTTTTTTGTTGCCTGTTCAAACGCATATGCGATTTGAAACAAGCGCGGCTCGCTACACGCCGCGCCGGTAAAACCAACTCCAAACGGTGCTGGAAGCGGGTTGAAGTTGGCAGGAAACGCATTTTGCCGTTGTTCATTCGGAACCATACCGAAGGGAACCACAAGTAACGGATACCCGGCGCGTGCGGCTAAGTCGGCGCCGTTCGCGGCGGGCGTGAGAATCGCATCCAGACTATACGTCTTTAGAACGGCATCCAGGCCGTTGGTCCGGCTCAGTCGCTTGTCCTTTGCAACATCCGCGTCATTACGCGCGCGGTCTACTTCTACGTCCATTTCATCGGAAATGTCGATACGCGACTGGCCGTATTTGATGGCTCCCGCTTTTGCATGCGCAATGTTCCACTGCCTCAGTTCGGTGAGTGTCTTGACTGGTGCGGATGGTCCAAGGCTAGTCAACCAATTGTTGAAGTCACGCTTCATTCCGTATTTGAAGTTGACCGAGCAGTTCTCGTCTTTTCCTTTCGCTTGCTCGGCCCCTGAGCAGTAAGGCCATTGAAGAAAGTTATTCTTCGGATCCTTGTCGATGAAGCTCGGGATATCCGCGGGATCGACGATAATTGCGCCTTCTTTCTTGAGAACCTCAATAGCGTCCGCCATCACTTTCGCCTGCTGAGGATTCAACCCGCTTCGCCCTCGTCCCCCAGTAGGAGCCGGTAAGGGATCGTAATAGAAGGTTCGAGGAATGCCGATGCGAACACCCTTCAGTCCGTCTCGCCGGAGAAACTTTGTATAGTCGCGTCCGGGCGGCGGAGTGCAGGTTTGTGTAGCGGCGTCGTTCGGATCCGGAGCAGGGCTCTCCAAAACGCCAAGCAGGATTGCTGCATCGGCAACGGTTCGCGTCATTGGACCAGCAGTGTCGTGCTCGGCTGTGATCGGGATGACCCCGTGCCGGCTGATGCGCCCAATAGTGGGGCGCATTCCAACGAGCATGGCTTGATTTGAAGGTTGTGTGATGGAGCCGCCCGTGTCGCTCCCTACATTGGCAGCCCAGAAGCTTGAAGTTGTCCCCGCTCCGGAACTCGAGCCGCCCGGGGATAACAC
>CAXSIG010000434.1:0-5490 GCA_964237255.1 uncultured Bryobacteraceae bacterium | reverse complement strand
AATCCGCTCAGCGGCGCGCAGCAGGGAGAAAAGCTTCCGGCTCTTACGATCGTCAAAAAAGTGTTCGAGACCGACGTCGAAAACCATGGCAATGCGAGCCAATGTTGGCAGCGTCGGAGTCATCTTGCCGGTTTCCAACTGGGATAGCATCGATGCCGAAAGACCGGTGTGCCGCCCGAGATCTACCAAGGCAATTTTCTTGCGAAGTCGAAGCGCACGGAGCTTGCGACCAAGATCGTAGGAGTCGATCAGTGATTTGGTCGAATTCTCACCAATAAACGGTCCCACTGAAAGCGATGTTATCAAAGCTGAAATCGAAAGTACGTTCTTTATCCCTGCTGAAACGAATTTCTCCCGCTCTTCCGAATTACTTAAATTCGGTGAGCATATTGGAATTGGCCCTGTATGAACCAACATGGAATCGTTTCGGAATTGGCCGATCGCGCCGATGAAGACTTAGTCCGGCTGTCGCAACAAGGGAGACAAGATG
Source organism: uncultured Bryobacteraceae bacterium (assembly GCA_964237255.1). GTDB lineage: Bacteria > Acidobacteriota > Terriglobia > Bryobacterales > Bryobacteraceae > JALYXI01. The sequence continues at coordinate 5,000 of CAXSIG010000434.1, read as the reverse complement.
CGTTCGCCGAGTTGATTCGCCGCAATTCTTCGTCTGCTTTTAAACTTGCTTTGTCGATCCTGAAAGAACGGCAGGAAGCGGAGGACGAAGTCCAAAACGCATTCTGGAAAGCGTACCAGCACATTGGGCAATTTCAGTTGGATGCGAAGTTTTCTACCTGGATGACGCGCATCGTGGTGAATCAGTGCCTAATGCGCTTACGGCAAACGCGACGGGCGCGCTTTCTTTTTCTGGACGACACGCTGATCGGAGAGGACCGCGGCACTCTGGAGCTGGTGGATTCCACGCGCGGACCGGAGGCGGAAGTTGGTGGGAAAGAACTGAGCACCATTCTGCAACGCGAGATTCGCCGGATCCCGCCGCTGTTGCGGAATGTGTTTGTGCTTCGCGATGTGGATGAATTGCCGATGCCGTTAGTGGCGGAGCGTTTGGGCATTTCCGTGGCGGCGGCGAAAAGCCGGCTGCTCCGCGCCAGGCTGGAGCTGCGCAACCGGTTGCAAAAGCATTGTGGCCCCAGCGGCGCTGCGACCACAGCGGCCTGAGAGCGGTTATACTGTTGGCTGGTATGGCGCTATCGTCTAACGGTTAGGACGGAGCCCTCTCAAGGCTTAAATACGAGTTCGATTCTCGTTAGCGCTACCATTCAATTAAAGTACAAGTCGCACATCGCCATCGCGCCTTGTCCATTTTTCGCGATCCGCGAATTCCAGCAGTGGAATCGCATACTTACGAGAGACATTCGCGAAGTCTTTGAATTCGCCGACAGTGATTCGGGTTCCTTTGCGCGGAATCAAGAGCGCACGCAGAGAATCCAATGCTGAGCGGTGAAAAACCAGATCATCCGAAACCTTGATTAGCCGACCCTCCCGTAGCAACAAATGGAGAACGGATTTAGCTCGCTTTTCCTCAATCTTCGTTTGAGCCAGAACCTCCGCCAGCGCGGGAACCGCCAAACCCGCTGAACCAAACACCTTTTCCATCAAGTCGCGCGCAACGCTTTCGTCGGCCTGCAGCGCGACCGTATGGGAACGAAGACGGACGGTGTCGTGCTCATCGACGATCTCGGCCGAGCTTCGCAACAACTCTCCCGTTAATTCCGAGGATGTGCAAACCGACGCCTTCGGAAGCCCAGGCAACAACGGGTAATCGCGATGGTGCGCGCGCAATTGAGTCAATAATGTCGCTCGCTCCGCCACCAGGACGGTTCGTGGGACTAGCCAATCTTCCGTTCGGAGGAGCTGTAGCCCGGGCGCTCCCGCGCGAACGGTTTCAATCGGCAGCGCCAAAGTAGCCGCAAGGTCTCGAACCGAAAGCCCGGCCTTACTTTCACCAACAAGCAACGCGACCCGCTCGGCAGCCGTGCCAATCGCAAGCACCGGAAGGCGGTCTCGCGCAGCCGTACCGCGTCGATAGCGAAACCCGCTCACATCCACAACGACTCCGCCGCCGATCGTGGTCACGGGCGAAAATTGCCGGATGATGAAATGATCGCCCGGAACAATTAGCGCCGGTTCCCGCAGCACGAATCGGACCCACGGCGGCGCATCAAACTGCCTCATCTCCGCTTCTACCTCCGCCGTCCCGGTGTGAAAATGAACAGGCGCACGCTGCTTTGATTTCTTCGCGCCCGCCACCATCTCCAGGCGGCAATCGACTACACGTACTGGCTGAAAACGGCCGGGCTCGGACAGGACCATGCCGCGCCGAAGTTCTCCTGGCTCAATGCCGGCGAGATTCACCGCGGTTCGCTGCCCCGCATCGGCATGCGGGACAGCCTTGCCGAAAACCTGCAAACCGCGGATGCGAACCGTTCGGCCAAGTGGATAGATCTGAACTTCGTTTTCAATTGCCAACGATCCATCGAGCAACGTCCCGGTCACCACTGTCCCAAATCCTTTTAGCGAAAACGCCCTGTCAATCGGAAGGCGGGCCACGCCAGCGGTTCCTCGAACCGGAATCGAACGGGCTTGGGCCGCAATCGTGGACTTCAGTTCCTCAATTCCTTCCCCCGTCGTCGAACTAACCGCACAAATAGGCGCTCCGGCCAGGAACGACCCTGCCACAAACTCTTCTAGTTCCAACTTGACCAATTCGGCAATGTCAGGGTCTACCAAATCCAACTTCGTCAGCACAACAATTCCCCGCCCAATACCCAGCAGACGGCAAATCTCAAAATGCTCCCGCGTTTGCGGCTTGATCGACTCGTCCGCCGCAACAACAAACAGGACCAGGTCAATCCCGCCTACGCCGGCCAACATATTTTTAATAAAGCGCTCATGGCCCGGAACATCGACGAAACCTATGCGCAAGTCCGGCATCAAATGTAAGTGGGCAAATCCAAGGTCGATCGTGATGCCGCGCCGCTTCTCCTCAGCCAGCCTATCTGTTTCTATTCCCGTCAGCGCGCGAATCAGGCTGGTTTTGCCGTGATCGATATGACCTGCGGTGCCAGCTACCAGATTTCGCATAATAACCAATAGACTTTGTCCGTAATCTTAACCGTGGCGCTCACCGCCCTCCTGCTAGGCTCCGTGGTCTATTGCATTTTGATCATGGTGGCGGCCCGAAATTACCTGAAAATTCCGCCGCCGCGGGTGGTCAGCATTGAGCCGGTTTCCATCTTAAAGCCTTTATTCGGCGCGGATGAGGGACTGGAAGAAAACCTTCGCAGCTTCTACGAGCAGAAATATCCCACGTTCGAGTTGCTTCTCGCCGTCAATCACCCGACCGAATTCGGGGCGCAGGTAGCGCGGAAGTTGATGAGCGAGTATCCCAATGTTCGAGCCGAACTGGTAATTACAGGGGATTCGCCACGGCCGAATGGAAAAGTTTTCAGCCTACAGAAAATGATGGCTCGCGCGCGTTACGACGTGATCGTAATGGCCGACAGCGATATTCGTGTGACGCCGGACATGACGCGTGTTTTGGCGTCTGAGATGTATAACCCGGCCATCGGCTTGGTGACGTGCCCTTACCGGGCGATTCCTGGCGAAAGCTTCTGGAGTCGCCTGGAAGCGATCGGCATGAATACGGAGTTTCTCAGTGGAGTCCTGGTAGCAAGGCTTTTAAGCGGGATGGATTTCGCGCTCGGTTGCACCCTTGCGGTACGGCGTAGCGCACTGAACGGCATCGGTGGCCTGCACGCGCTGGAAAATTATCTGGCGGAAGACTTCATGATGGGTAAGCTGATCGAGCGTTCGGGCAAGCGCGTTCTACTCTCGTCGTATGTGATTGAGCACCGGATTGGAAGCCAGCGATTCGCGGCGAATCTGCGGCATCGTCTTCGCTGGGCGCGGAGTACACGAAGGTCCCGCCCTTGGGGAGATTTGGGGGAGGTATTCACGAATCCGGTTCCCATTGCCCTTGTATTACTCGCGATAGAGCCGCAATCCTGGCCTTTGTTTCTCGGTGTGTGCCTGTTTCGCGCAGGGGCGGCTTATGCAGCGGCATCGTGCGTTTTGAACGACCCGCTCACGGCGTCCCACTCCTACTTCATTCCGGTTCAGGACATTTTTAGCTTTCTCACCTGGGTAGCGGGTTTCTTTGGAAAAACCGTTGAATGGCGAGGCCGAAGTTTGGTCGTCTTAGCAAATGGTATGTTTCAAACGGACGAGCCGTTTTCTACGGAAATCTTGCGCGAAGAGAGTAAAATTTAACTCTTTGCGAGTGATTTACGAGCGGCCAGTAGGCCGATCCAGCAGCTCACCGGCCAAGTGAGTAACCACGACAACCAGTACCAGTGGGGCCAACCCTTGCTCCAGTTTGGAATAATGGCCGCGATGCCCATCAGTTCTCCCAGCACGAAAAACCAGAACACGTGTCGCGCTGCGTGATCGGGGGCGAAACGGGCGCAAAGCCAGGCGCAAAGAATCGAGACGATTACGAAAAGAACCGTGCTCGCAATCAAAGGATTGTTTGTGGGGATACGTCCTCTGACGAAATCACCTGGGAAAATAGCGGACAGCAGGGGATCGGTGGCCAGGACCAGAACAACCGAGAGTATGTAACATCCCGCTACCACCGCGATGGATTTGAACATGGTTTACCTCCAGGTGGGAAGTATACAGCAGACGACAACCTGTGATCTGATTACAATGAAACGAATTTCGAAAACGGGAGACTCTCGATGGAACGCAAGAAAGCAAGCGATTACCCACAGGAATTGCTGGACATTTTCGATCTCTATGTACACGGCGAGCTGGATCGACGCGATTTTCTGGAGCGCGCCAAAAAGTTCGCGACAGGCGCGGTAACGGCTGTAGCCATCTGGGAAAGCCTTCGTGCAAATTACGCCTTGGCGGAACAGATTCCCAAAGACGATAGCCGCGTCAAGACCGAGTATGTGAAAGTACCGTCGCCCGAAGGCACCGGCAACATTCGTGGCTATTTCGTTCGCCCGGCCAAAGCGACCGGCAAGCTTCCGGGCGTGCTTGTCGTTCACGAGAATCGGGGACTCAACCCCTACATCGAAGATGTGGCACGGCGTCTTGGAACGGAAAACTTCATGGCGTTCGCTCCCGATGGATTGACCAGCGTTGGCGGCTATCCCGGCGACGATGAAGCGGGCGGGAAAGCGTTTCAGAAGGTAGATCGGCAGAAGATGATGCAGGATTTCGAAGCGGCTGCCCGGTGGTTAAAGGATAGGCCGGACTGCACGGGTAAGATCGGGGCCGTGGGATTCTGCTTTGGGGGAGGCGTTGCGAATACGCTCGCGGTTCGCATGGGGAGTGACCTTGCCGCGGCTGTTGCTTTCTATGGAGCTCCGCCGCCGCCCGAAGACGTACCGAAGATTAAGGCTGCCATTCTGGTTCATCACGGGTCGATGGATACACGATTAGCCGGTACCTGGCCTGCCTATGAGGCGGCCTTGAAGGAGAATCATGTTGCGCACAGCGGCTACATCTATGAGGGCGCGCAACATGGATTTCACAACGACACCACTCCGCGTTACGACGAAGCAGCGGCCAAGTTAGCTTGGCAGCGCACGCTGGAAGTTTTTA
>CAXSIG010000433.1:3469-5496 GCA_964237255.1 uncultured Bryobacteraceae bacterium | reverse complement strand
CAGATCGCGCGAGGCCATGGGGTTATCGCGGGGGAGCAGGAAGTTTTCGATGGACGCGTTGGCGTAGAGCGGTGGGATTTGGGCGCGGTCTTCCAGCGAGTTGGCTCGCTCCGTAGAGAGGCATTCGCAGCGGGTGGCGCCGGAGATTTCGTTGACGTGGGTGATGACGAAGCCTGTGCCGCCGCAGACGGGGCAGGGGGGCTGGGCCATGGCTTGATGGTAACGCGCTGTCCACGATTGCAGCCGTCCGTACGTCATCACCTACAAATGCTTTTAAGGATTAGTCGGACCGTACTGCTCCTGTTTGTGGCATCGATGCCTGCATGGCCGCAGGTGGAGTTTGAAGTGGCATCGATCCGGCCCAGCCCGCCTGGGATGACAGCTCGGGATGCTCGTCGCAGTCTACACGACACTCACTTTGAAGCCAAGGCGATGACAGTGGGCGACTTGCTTGATGGCTTGAACGGATTCCAATTGCTTCGCGTAGTGGGCGGACCCGATTGGATGCGGACCGACCGTTACGATATTGAAGCCAAGGCTGGGCAGCCGATGAACATGGAAAGTGTGCAACAGGCGGTAAAGGCCCTACTGGCGGAACGGTTCCACCTGGAGTCGCACCGGGAGAGACGGGAAGTCCCTGGAATCGTGTTGCGTGCTTCGCGAACCCCGGCGGGTCTCAAGCAGGCCAGTAGTGAGGATCGCTATTCGATCGGCAATGATCGGGGCGACGTTGTGTTCAAGGCCGTGTCGATGCCCGGTGTGACAAATTATCTCTCGCAGATGTGGCAGGCACCGCTTTGTGGACGAAACGGAATTGAAGGGAACCTTCGACTTCACTCTAGCGACATCGCGGGTTGAATCCCAACCGCAGATGAGTTGGGGAGATCGGGTACGCGAGGCTGTGGAGGCTATAGGCTTTCGGGTGGAGAATCGGCGAATTCCGCTCGAGATCACAGTCGTGGACCGGTGCGAGAGGCCTAGCACCAACTAGAGAGTTGCAGCCTGGCCTCGCTCGGCATTCGCGATCCGGGCGATTACACTGTGTTGCAATGGCGGTTTGAAGAGGACGATTGAAAATTCCATTCTGAAAGACACCGTCACGTTCGTCAGGACTTCCGACGAAACAGGCGGTCGAGTATCGGAACTGCGTGTCAAGCTGATGCCTGGCGGCGGTAATCCTTTGCATCACCACATCTCCTATGCGGAGACCTTCACTGTGCTGACGGGTGAACTCGGTTTGGAGCTTGCCGGAGGACGAAAAGAATCTCTTCAAGCAGGGGAGACCCGGTTGGTGAAGATCGGTGAAGTCCATCGCTTCTTCAATTCCGGCGATCAACCCGTCGAGTTTGTGACTCTAGCGGAACCGGGACATGCGGGTTTTGAGAACGCGCTCCGGATTGTGTATGGCTTGGCGGAGGATGGATTGTGCAACCGGAAAGGCATTCCGAAAGACATACGCCATCTTGCTCTGTTCGCCCAGATGAGCGATACGCGGCTGGCGGGTTGGATGGCTCTGGGGGCGCCGGTCCTTCGGTGGATTGCCATCCGCTCCCAGAAGCAGGGAATGGAACGGGATTTATTACGCCGGTACTGCACCTGATGCGGATGGACATCGCGTTTGCAAAACTTTTTTCTTGCAGGCAAAGTTACGGTACTCTGCGGTAACCCGTGTTTCTTCCCATCCTTCTTCTCCTCGCCCAATCCGCTTCGTATGACCTGATTGTTTCGGGAGGACACGTTGTTGATGGCGCGGACAATCCTTGGTTTCGTGCCGATATCGGGGTGAATGGAGACAGCATCGCGGCTATTGGCGATCTCTCGAAAGCTGCCGCGAAACAGCGTGTCGACGCGCATGGCCTGACGGTCGCGCCCGGCTTCATCGATGTTCACTCGCACGGCAGACGAGGCATCTTCTACGTGCCTACGGCCGAGAACTACCTTCGCGAAGGCGTCACTACGTTCATCGAAGGACCGGACGGCAGTTCTCCGCTTCCTCTCCCACCGTTTTTCGACCAACTTAGGAAGAT
>CAXSIG010000433.1:0-3459 GCA_964237255.1 uncultured Bryobacteraceae bacterium | reverse complement strand
ATCGGGATTTCTGTAAATGTGGGCAGCTTCGCAGGACATGGCACGATTCGAACGGATGTGGTTGGGCTGGGCAACCGCCCCGCTACGCCTGGCGAAATGGATCGCATGCGGGCCCTGATGAAAGAAGCGATGCTCGATGGCGCATTCGGACTTTCCACCGGTCTGTTCTATGTCCCAGGCAACTTCGCCAACACGGAGGAAGTTGTGGAACTGGCGAAGGTCGCGGGCGCTTACGGCGGCATTCATCAATCCCACATGCGTGACGAGGGCGACCATATCGAAGAGTCGGTTCTTGAAACGATTCGCATCGGCGAGGAAGGCCGCCTGCCGACACAGGTGACGCATCACAAGGTGATCGGCAAATCGAATTGGGGGAAGAGCGTTGCCACTCTCAAACTGGTGGAGGATGCCCGCGCACGTGGAGTCGATGTCACTATCGATCAATATCCATACACGGCATCCAGCACCGGCCTAGCCGCATTGCTTCCACAATGGGCGCTCGAAGGCGGCCAGAAATCGACACTGGAACGATTAGCCGCTCCCGACGCCCGCGCACGGATTAAGCAACAAATCGTGATCAACCTGCGCGAGGGCCGCGGTGGAGGCGATGCGAAGAATGTCACGGTCGCGAACTGCAACTTCGACCCTTCGCTTGCCGGCAAGAGCCTGGCCGAGATCACGCGGGCGCGCGGCAAACCAGTCAATTTCGAAGAGGTGTCTGAAACCGTGATGGACATGCAGAAGCGAGGCGGCTGCTCCATGATTTATCACGCGATCGGGGAGGAGGACATCGCGCTGATTATGAAGTCGCCGTACACCATGATCGCTTCCGATGGCGATATCCCTGAGTTTGGAAAAGCATCGCCTCACCCGCGAAGCTATGGAACGTTCGCGCGGGTTCTCGGTTACTACGTGCGCGAAAAACATGTTCTTGGTCTGGAGCAGGCGATTCACAAGATGAGCGGCATGCCCGCCCAACGCCTCAGCATTCCGGACCGGGGATTCCTGCGGGTCGGGATGAAGGCCGATATTGTCGTGTTCGATCCCGCCTCTGTCGCGGACCGTTCCACATTTGAAAAGCCTCATCAGTATTCGGTTGGATTCGAGGACGTGATCGTGAACGGTAAGGCCGTGCTCCTAAAAGGTGCTGTTACGGCCGCTCGGCCGGGACGGATCCTGTATGGTCCGGGGAAGCGTTAAGCCATAGCTCTCTTGCTTCCGCGACCAGAAAAAGCGAACCGGAAACGAACGTAGTCCCGTGAGCAAGCGCCCTTGCTTCCGCCACATTCTCTGTCAGGCGTACGTTCGGGTGTGGTGCCATCGCTGCGATCTCAGCCGCCCTGAGAGATCTCGGTTGGTTGGGAACGGTCAAGATAACTTCCTCGAACAACGGAAACAATCTGTGCACCATTTGAGCCACGTCTTTATCGCGCATGGCTCCGAAAATCAGTTGCAGTCTTTCTCCCGCGAAGAACTCTTCGATGTAGGCAACCAGGGCGCGAACCCCCGCAGGATTGTGCGCGCCATCCAGAATGACACCTGGCGCGATGCGCTCCAAGCGGCCTGGCCACTGAGCGACCTGGATCCCCGACGCATCGACGCCGAGTGTATCGAGCGCCATCGCGGCAGTCCGTGCATTCTCCGCCTGATGCGCTCCCGCCAGCGGACAGTTCAGAGAATATGGCCCGGCTTCGAAGTGACTTCCCCACCGTTCGACGCGCAAGTTGCGAAACGGCCACTCCGTCCCTTTTCGAAGCGGCCGATGACGTTCCAGCACTTCCATCACTTCCGGATGTTGGTTCGCGGTCAGGCCGGGAATGTCGGGCTTGAATATACCGGCTTTTTCCGCTGCGATCTCCGGCAGCGTATAGCCCAGGAACGTCTCGTGATCGAAATCAATGGGTGTGATTACGGAGAGTTCCGGGATTACCACGTTTGTCGCGTCCAGACGGCCGCCAAGGCCTGTTTCAAGCACCACAATTTCCGCGTCTTGAGCGAAAACCACGAAGGCCATGGCGGTAATGGTTTCGAAGTAGGTAGGATGCAAAGGCATACGCTTCGCTTCGGCATGGACTATGTCGAACGCTTGCCCGAAGCGTTCCTCGGAAATCGGCTTGCCCGCAACTTGAATCCGCTCGGTGGGTGACGAGAGATGAGGCGATGTGTAGAGGCCGGTTCGATGTCCGGCGGTACGAAGCCCGGCCTCGATCATGGCGCATGTGGAACCTTTACCATTGGTGCCTGCTACGTGAACGAACCGAGCTTTTCGTTCCGGATTGCCCAAACGTTCGAGCAACGCGGTGATATTCTCCAATCCGAATTTCGCGGTTTTCAGCTCGTTGCCTAACGAGTACAGGAACCGGATGGACTCCTCGAATGTCACGTCCGAACGGGGCCGGCGAAAAACCGAAACGCTTGCGAGATATATCCCTTCATTTCCGCCCGGGGGACAACGGCATCCAGCATTCCATGCTTGACCAGGAATTCGCTCCGCTGGAACCCTTCGGGGAGTTTCTGCCGTATGGTCTGCTCGATCACTCGCGGCCCGGCGAAACCGATCAGTGCCCCCGGTTCTGCGATATTCAAGTCGCCCAGCATGGCAAGACTTGCGGTAACGCCGCCGGTGGTTGGGTCGGTGAGGACACTGATGTACGGAATTCTCGCTTCATCGAGCCGCATGAGCGCCGCCGAGATCTTCGCCATCTGCATCAAGCTGATAGCGCCTTCCTGCATGCGTGCGCCGCCTGACGCGGATACCACCACGATCGGTGCGTTATCCGCGATGCTGCGCTCAATCGCACGCGTAATGCGCTCTCCCATTACGGAACCCATGGAGCCGCCGATGAATCGCGGATCCATCGCACAGATGTTCACCTTGCGTCCATCCAGCAGACCCTGTCCAGAGATCAAAGCATCGGTCAGTGAGGTGGAGGCTTCCATGCTTTGGAGCCGTTCGCGATATGGCTTGTTATCGACGAAACCCAGAGGGTCCGACGACCGCAGGTCGCCGTCCATCTCCTGATAAACGCCGTCGTCGAACAGCAGCTGAAGCCGCATGCGAGCGTTGAGCCGAAAGTGAGACCCGCAACGGGGACAAACGTTGAGAGTTGTTTCTAGATCCTTCTTCCAAATGATCTCCCGGCAGGCATCGCATTTCTGCCAAAGACCTTCGGTTTTTACGGTCTTTTCGGCTTCATCGACCTTGGCCTTCTTTTCGGGATTGGATTGTTCGCGTTTAAACCACGCCATGAGAGGTCAACCTTCCACACTAACGCGGGTATGGATGGCCCCGCAAGATCGCCCATGCCCGATAAATTTGTTCGGCCAACAAAGCACGTGCTAATTCGTGCGGAAACGTCATTCGGGAAAGCGATAACAGCAGGTGAGCATCGGTCCGCCATGCCGGTGATAAACCGTCCGCGCCGCCGATTAGGAAAACCAGATCTTTCCCGGACATCT
>CAXSIG010000432.1:4079-5499 GCA_964237255.1 uncultured Bryobacteraceae bacterium | reverse complement strand
TCACGATCACCTTTCAATCGAACTTCACCATCGTGGAGAAGCTTTGTTTCGCGACCCGGGACTCTATGTGTACGGTCCGGATTCAGCTCTTCATAACCGGTATCGCTCGCTTGCCGCGCATGCGGTCCCTTTCCCGATTGAACACTCAAGCGACCAACCCGTTTACCAAACCCGACATTCGGCCAGCTCCGAATGCAGGCTCGCGACGGCGCATGCCTTTATCGGACGCGGAAGCTATGGGGCCGGAAACAGCGCTTACCGTCGTGTCCGGATTGCCGGCGGCGAACTGGAGATAACGGATTACTTGAGCGGAACATCGCGCCAGGAGTCATCGGAGGCTCTCCCTTATTCTCCGGGGTACGGAAAGCTTGCAAATGAGTGGCTCCATGGTGGACGGCCGCGCCGCCGGGAAGCGTCCGCTTGTGCCGGATAGCGCTCGTAAGAGAATTTTTCTAATTTCTGCGACTAGTTTGTTGATGATGGTGGTCCTGAAACATGTTGTTGGATTACGGAGAACTGCGTGAAGAAGTTGAGCGTCTCGTTTGAACGCTGGTTGATATTCCTTCTAAGCATTAGCGGCATCCTGCTGTTTAAGCCGCCTGCCTACGACATTCTCCTGTCGCTCACCATGCTGTATTGGTTCTTCTCCAAAGGACCCGAAATTCGCTCCTGGCTGCTTGCTCCGTGCGTTTGCCTAACGATTTACGTATCGCTCTACTGGCTTTCCGTCACCCGGACGACCAACCTCGATGGATCGCTTTGGTATGCAAGCCTGACCACATTTTGTGCCGCGATGTGGCTGTTCTACACCAACGTTCTGGCGCGATATGGCATGCCTGCGTTCCACGCCATCATGCGAGGTTACGCCGTAACGTCGGCAATCGGAGTGGTGTTCGGGTTCGTTGTATTCGTTACTCAATTCGAAGGTAGAGATCAATTCCTATACAGCGATCGACCGAAAGGCCTTTTTGTCGATGCCAACGTTTTCGGGCCATCTCTGGTTGTGGTGTTGCTGTACTCGTTTTGCCGGATCGTAATCGGGACAACACGCCGCTGGCTGTGGGCCGCGACGGCCATCCTAATGAGCGCCGGTGTTTTCATGAGCTTCTCGCGAGGCGCATGGATCAACGCTTCCATCAGCACGGTGCTCTTTTTGTTTCTTCTTGCCATCAGCACCAGATCGTTCGGCTATTTATTCAAGCGTCTCGCGATTCTGGGCGTTGGGGTCTCACTTTGCGCAGGTTGCCTTTACTTAGGGTTTGCCGACCGCAACGAATTTGCCGATGTCGCGCGCAGCCGCGAGACGGATCCGGCGCGGATGCTTCCCGAGCGGCGGCTGTTCCGCTTCTCGATCCTGTACCTTTTCCTCCTGTTCGGGATGCTCGTCGCCGCCGCCGCCCCCGCGCTGCTGCAGTCGGCG
>CAXSIG010000432.1:0-4069 GCA_964237255.1 uncultured Bryobacteraceae bacterium | reverse complement strand
CAAGTGGTAGCGGAGCATCCATTGCTGGGCATCGGCCCGTCCGAGTACGTAACGACGTTTCACATTGCTACGCACAGCCTGCCGCTTCACGTCATGGCGGAAAACGGACTCGGGGCCGCCTTAGGGCTGGGTCTCTTCCTCCTGCTGACTATCGTGCGCGCCGGTCTGGGCATTCAACGATCCTCCACATCGGAGATGCGAATTTACTTCTGCGCGCTTACCGCCTTGCTCTCCGCGACGATGGTGAACAGCGCGGTAATCGACACGCTTCATTGGCGCCACTTCTGGCTGTTTTGCGCATTTGCATGGATGCCGGTAGTCCAACAACCCGCGCTCGCCCGAACCCGAGTCTTCGAGATGATCTCACACGCGATCGCGTTCCAAAGCAGGAAAACTCTGCTGGCGGGAGGCGCAGCCAGATGAATCGGCTTTGTGTACTGATTCCGGTCTACGACAACCAGGCTGGGCTTGATCGAACGCTCTCAAGCCTGGGCCAGGCAGAAGGCGAGTTCGACATTCTAGTAATTGACGACGGAAGTTCCGAACCCATAGCAATTCAGGTGGAAGGTGAAGCAAAACGCAGAACCTGCCTGTTTCGAATGAAGACGAACGGCGGGATAACAAGAGCCCTGAACGCCGGGCTCAAACTGTGCGGCGAACTTGGCTACGAATTTATCGGTCGCGTGGACTCAAGCGATACCGTGATACCGCAACGCTTTCGACTGCAAATGGAACATCTGGACCGTCATTCGTCGTGCGGCATCGTCGGATCCTACATTCAGTTCACGAATCTGGATGGCGAGGCGCTTTTCGAATACCGCGCGCCTCATCATCACGCCGCAATTTTCCGCCGCATGCGCTCGGAGAATTGTTTGATCCATTCGGGCGTGACAATGCGGGCTTCGGTGGTGGAAGAAGTGGGCGGGTACCGGGAAAATTGCCTGACCGGCGAGGATTACGATCTCTTCCTTCGCATGATTCGTGCCGGTGAAGCGGCAATTCTTCCTTTACCGCTGACTCGCTGCGAATACAACCTGGCGGGTATTTCCGTCGCGCGGAGGCGTCGGCAACAGCGTGAGCGCTTGAGTCTGCAAATCCAGTATTTTCATGCGTTGGATTGGGCTTCTTACTACGGCATCTTGAGAACCTTTGCAGCAATGCTTGCGCCCCATGCGCCGGTGCTGCGATTTAAGCGTGCGTTGTTCGGTCCAGTCGTGTGAGAATCCTTCTGTTCACGGAGGCTTGTGCCGCCGGAGTCGGACGCCATGTGATGGACCTGGCAGAAGGCTTAACCGGGTCCGGGCATCAGTGCCACGTCGTGTATTCCTGTGTCCGGATCGACGACGCGTTCTCAGCGCGCGTGGCGGATTTCCCGCAGTCTCATGAGTTGCGCTTTCGGCGCGATCCTCATCCGTCCGACTTCTCACTTTCCGTAAAGCTTCACCGCTATATCCGGGAGCATGGACCTTTTGACATCCTTCATGCACACAGTACAAAAGCGGGGTTGATTCTTCGTTTAGCGGCCATCGGTCTGCCGGGAGCTGTCATTTACACACCGCACGCGCCCTTAACGATGAACCCGCATATCCCGTTGCCCGTCCGCATCGGCGTCGCCGCAACGGAAGCCGCTTTGTCGAGCTTGACATGGCGAGTCATCGCAGTTTCGAAAGAAGAAGAAAACCACCTGACGCGGTGGGGAGTTCCAGCCTCCAAGATATCCGTTGTTCCAAACGGAATCGAGAGCGAAATCCCGCCCGCGCCTCCTGTTGGCGAGCCGGTCAACATCGGATTTTTGGGAAGGCTGAGCAAGCAAAAAAACGCGGCACTGCTCCTGGAAGCGTTTGCACACGGGTTCGCCGATAAGAACAACGTTGTGCTGACAATCGGCGGGACGGGCCCCGAAGAGGAAGCGCTACGCTGTCGCTCGCATGAGTTGGGGATTGCCGGGCGAGTCCGATGGCTGGGCAGGTGTTCGGCGGAGGCAATGGGCGGCTTCCATGTATTCGCGTTGCCAAGCTCTTACGAGGGAATGCCGTATGTTCTTTTGGAGGCTCTTCGCGCCGGGATACCCGTAGCGGCAACCGCGGTCGGAGGCGTCCGTTCGGTGATCACCGATGGTGTAGAGGGATTCGTGGTGGCTCCCGGCAATCGGGAGTCGCTGGCGCAAGCATTGCGAACGCTAGCGCTAGATCCGGTCCTTCGGCGGCGCATGTCCGAAGCGGCAATCTCAAAAGCAAAGGAGTTCTCTCTGGAGCGAATGATCTCCGGTACCGCCGCCGTTTATTCCCAAGCACTCCATGAGAACTTGCCGCGTCGGCGAAGACTAACGACAGCAGAAGCGCCATGACCCCAGCAACGGCTCTCAACCCACTCACGCTTGAGGTAATCGCCGCGTCCATCCGGCGCGAGCGATTTCGTCTTAATGAACAGGCATGGTTAATTGCGCCGCTAATCATGGCTGTATGCGATGTCGTGGCTGCGTTGCTCTCCGCGTTGGTAGGTTTAGCGGCGCGCTTCTGTTTTGGCGGCCAGATGGAATTGAGTTTGTACGTCAGCTTGTGGCCCCTTGCCGTATTTTTCCTTTGTTTTAACGCAGCTATGGGTCTCTACGCGGCAACAGCTCTTCACCCCGTGGAAGAGCTGCGACGGCTAACCATTTCCACCAGCACCGTATTCTTGGTTCTCTGCGGAATGGTCTTCCTGTTTCGCGTGCTGCCAACCTACTCTCGCGGATTTTTCCTGATCAGCTGGCTAACGGCGCTAGTGCTGATGCCGGTAAGCCGGAACCTGCTTCGGTCCGCGCTGGCCAGAAAAGAGTGGTGGGGATACCCTGCCTTCGTGATTGGGTCGGGCGCGGCTGCGGAGTCTGTAATTGAAGCATTCCACCAACGGCCCGAGTTGGGAGTCAAACCCGTGGCGGTTTTCGATACCGTGCAACCAAGAGCGGAATGCAAAGGGCTTCCGGTTCTGGGAGATCCGGAATTCGCGGCGCTGTTGGCCCCTAGCCTGAAAATTCGTTACGCGATTGTGGCTTCGCCTGAGATGAGCAGGCCGGAATTAAGCAAGCTCCTGGCGAACTACAGCGAGACGTTTTCACACTTGTTGATGGTGCCTGAGTTCTTGGAAGTCTTTGGGTGGATGCTGTTGAGATCGGAAACACGCTTGGCTTGCAAGTACGTCAGCGTTTGCTGCTCCGAAGCTCCCGCTTTGCGAAAAACGTGTTGGACGCACTGATCACCGGAATCGGCAGTGCCATTGTGTTTCCCCTCATCGGCGCTATTGCGCTGGCGATACGGCTATCGTCGAAGGGTCCGGCGTTTTACTGCCAGCAACGAATCGGAAAACACGGAATAGTGTTCTGCGCCTGGAAATTTCGCACCATGGTGGTGGATGCCGATGAAGTCCTGCGCCGCTATCTGGATGAGAACCCGGAACTTCGCCGCGAATGGGAACAAAATTTTAAACTGCGAAACGATCCACGAGTAACGGCGGTAGGACGGTTCTTGCGGAAAACAAGCCTGGATGAACTGCCGCAGCTTTGGAACGTGCTGCGCGGTGAAATGAGCTTGATTGGGCCCCGGCCCATCGTAGATGCGGAAATAGTGCGCTATGGCGATAGTATTGGGCTCTTAGGGCGTGTGAAGCCCGGTCTGTCCGGCCTGTGGCAGGTATCCGGCAGGAGCAACACGTCTTATACGGATCGCGTTCGTCTGGACATGTATTACATCCGGAACTGGTCGGTGTGGCTCGATCTTTTTATCCTGGCGAAAACTTGCGCTGTGGTTTTGCGGCGTCAAGGCGCATATTAAAAAACTTCCTAAAGTTTCGGCGCGCTTGCACCGATGTAAGCATTGAGGACGCAAAAACAATGAACACACTTAGAACCGCTTCGGCACTCCTTCTTCTTCCCGCGTATGCAGCAATCAGCGTGGCCTCACCGGCTATCGGCGTAGCGTCGGGATTCCAAACAATAACCGTTAACAAGGCGTCCATACGCGGAAACGCAACGCTCTTTGAAGGCAGTTCCTTCACGGCTGGCCTGGACGGCGCCCGGTTTAATCTGGCCGGA
>CAXSIG010000431.1:3560-5512 GCA_964237255.1 uncultured Bryobacteraceae bacterium | reverse complement strand
CAGAGCATTCAGCAAAGTGAATATCGCCGGGTTCGCACCGATGCCTAAAGAGAGGGAGAGAATCGCGGCGGCCGTCGTCACGCGATATTTGAGCAGCATTCGCACGCTGTAGCGGAAGTCTTCCCGGATGCTGTGCATCGACACAAATGTACAACGGCGCAGTTCTATCTCTTCAACTTGTGCGATGCTTAGCCAGTGAGTCGCTTTCTCGCGAAATTGCTGCTGGCGGGCCTATTGTTGTTATGCCCGGCGACGGCCCAGTTTGCGATCAGCGATTC
Source organism: uncultured Bryobacteraceae bacterium (assembly GCA_964237255.1). Taxonomy (GTDB): domain Bacteria; phylum Acidobacteriota; class Terriglobia; order Bryobacterales; family Bryobacteraceae; genus JALYXI01. The sequence continues at coordinate 5,234 of CAXSIG010000431.1, read as the reverse complement.
GGTTGGGATTGAGTGCGTCTGGTCCGCAACCGAACAGGACCAGGATGCGATCGTTGTCGAGTCCGTTTCTCTTGGCTTCCACTTTGCGTGTCCGCAACCGGAGCCTATCGATCGTGTAGCGCCTCAGCACCCTGGCATCGTTCACTTCCAGCGTCCCCCTCCGTCTTCTCTTCGCGGTTAAGTTTTCAAAAGCTAATCCATAACGAAGGAGAGGACTTGTGTCTTTAAAACGACTGCTGCACGTCCTTGGACTGGGAGATCGCACGTCCGAGGAACATTTACGCGCCATTGCCAAGCGGCGATTGACGCTTGATTTGTTGACAGATGAACAGTTGCGCGAGAGAGCGCGGGCATTGCCGGCCAACGCCGATATTGTGGAAACGTTTGCGTTGGCCGCCGCGTTTGCGAAACGGTCACTCGCGCTGGATATGTTCGAAGTCCAGATCGCGGGGGCGCTCGCGATGCGGCGTGGCGACATTGTGGAAATGCAGACCGGCGAAGGAAAGACGCTCGCAGCCGTTCCCGCCGTGGTGTGGTTCGCGCTGCATCGGCGTGGAGTCCATGTGCTGACGGCGAACGATTATCTGGCGCGCCGGGATGCGGAATGGATGAAGCCGATTTACGAATGGTTCGGACTATCCGTCGGCCACATCGCGCAAGGGATGACAGTGGAGGCGCGCCGGGCGGCTTACCTGCGCGACATCACATATGCCACTGCGAACGAGGTGGGGTTCGATTTTCTGCGGGACGGGATGGCTCGCGATCCGGAGGAACTGGTGCAGCGCGCGTTTGCGTTTGCGGTTATCGATGAGGCGGATTCCATCCTGATCGATGAAGCGCGCATCCCGCTGATTATCGCGGGTGAGGCCGACGGCGAAGTGGACCTTGCGGAGCGCGCCGATACGGTAGCGCGCAGGATGCGTTCGGGCGTGCATTTCACCACCAGCGAGTTTAGCCGTACCGTGCTGTTCACGGACGCCGGAATCGCGGAGGCGGAGAGCGCGTTCGGCTGCGGCAATCTGTTCGACGAACGAAACCTTGCGATTCATACGGCCGTTCAGGACGCGCTTCATGCGCACGTTCTGTTTCATCGCGATCTCGACTACGTCGTGAAAGGAAACGCCGTTGAGATGGTGGACGAGTTCAAAGGGCGGATTGCGCAAGACCGTCGTTGGCCGGCCGGGTTGCAAACAGCGATTGAAGCCAAAGAGGGTGTTCGGCTGAAGCAACAGGGCCGCATTTTGGGCTCCATCGCGGTGCAGGCGCTCTCCGGCTTTTATCACCGCGTTTGCGGCATGACGGGGACGGCAGCTACCCAGGCCGAGGAGTTCTGGCGCATCTATAAGCTTCCGGTGAGTGCGATCCGTCCGAATCGGCCGTCCATCCGGAAGGACTTGCCCGACATCGTGTTTCGAACAGGCGCGGAGCGCGACCTTGCTGTCGTCCGGGAGATTCGACAGGTCCACGATACCGGACGACCAATCTTAGTGGGTACCGCCAGTGTCGAACAATCGGAACGCTTGAGTGCCCTTTTGCATGGGGCACGCATTCCGCATTCGGTTTTAAATGCACGGAATGACGAAGCGGAAGCTGCCATAGTGGCGCAGGCGGGTGCCTTCGGTGCGGTCACCGTTTCGACCAACATGGCGGGGCGCGGCGCCGATATTCTCCTCG
>CAXSIG010000431.1:0-3550 GCA_964237255.1 uncultured Bryobacteraceae bacterium | reverse complement strand
CGGTGCGCGCCGTATAATTAAACATAAGAGGGAACCCAGCGCGGGATCGGGGTCGCATCGGCGATTAGGGTGAGATTTATGTAATTGGGACTACGAAGCATGAGGCCAGACGAATCGACCTGCAATTGCGTGGACGCACGGGACGGCAGGGTGATCCCGGGACGACGCGATTCTTCATCGCGCTGGACGACCCGTTTTTGCTGAAGTTCGGAATCGGAGGCGGGGACGATGTGGATCATGTTCAGAGGACGGCGGAAAGCCAGAATCTGGAGATCCGGGATTTGCTTTGGAAATATGAAGGCGCGCTGGAGGGGCAGCGGAGTGCGGCGGCTGAAATGCGGGGCGCGATTCTTGCCGGCCCGGATCGAAATGTCCGTCACGTAACGCTCGCAGTCTTTGATGATCTTTGGGCCGATTATCTGGCGAATGTGGCGGAGTTACGAAACGGAATTCACTGGGTTTCCTGGACAGGACGCGATCCTCTGCATAGTTTCTTGAAAGGAATGGAGGCAATTTACTCGGATTTCAATGCTACTTTGCAAACAGAGATTGCGGAGGCGCTGTCGGCGGGAGTTCCCGATGCCGCTACCCTGCGGCGCGGCGCTACCTGGACCTACCTTTCCACCGATCAACCGTTCGGGACGTTAAGTGAGCGGATCATCAGCGGGCTTGTTAAGAAGGGGCGAGAGTTGCGCGCCCGTCACAAAGCTTTACCGGTGGGGAGCAACATCTTTGGCGCCATGCTGCCGTAGGAACTCGGCCACATCGGGATAGGCATTCACGACCGCGGCGTGAAGCGGGCTGGCACCGGCTTTGTTGGTTGCGTTTACGTTCGCGCCTTTCTCGATCAGCGCTGTCACAACATCCGCTCGGCCCAACGACGCGGCGTTATACAGAGGGGTTGCGCCGGACTCCGTTTCCAGTGCGTCTACCTTCGCGCCGTTCTCCAGCAACAGTTTGGCGGTAGACACGTGTCCGCTCAGGGCCGCATCGTGAAGCGGCGTTCCTCCGTACTGATTTGTGGCGCTCACGTCGGCGCCGTTCTTCAGCAGGAGTGCGGCTACTTCGTCGTTTCCTTTGAGCGCCGCTTCACCCAGTAGCGTGGACCCGTTCTTCATCTTTGTGTTGGGATTCACATGAAGTTGCAGCAGCATCGAAACCACGTTCGCCTGGCCCTTTAGAACCGCTTCGCGGATTAGCTCGGAGCCGGATACCTCGGCCATCTTCATATCCGGCGCGTTTTTTACCAGAAGCGCCATCACGTCGGGATGCTGATAGCGAGCGGCATTCTCAAGCGGAGTGTTCCCTCCGTTGTTGCGTATAGACGGCTTGGCGCCTTTAGAAAGGAGCAATTTGACAGTGGACACATAGCCCCTAATTGCCGCTTCATTGAGAGGTGTGTCTCCCTCGGAATCGCGCTGGTCGATTGGCGCGCCTTTCTCGATTAGCAGGGCCGCCATTTCCGTGTAGCCTCTGGTGACAGCGGTATGCAGTGCTGTGGAACCGGATCGATTGACGGCACGAACCTCCGCACCGTGGTCGAGCAGAATCTGCGCCACTGGCAAGTTGTTCTTCATGGCCGCGTAAAACAGCGGAGTGGAGCCCGCTTCCCGGTGGGTACCATTCACCTGCGCGCCGGCCTCGAGCAGCATGTTGACCACTTCGATTTGTCCGTTCCAAACCGCATCGAGCAAAGGCGCGGCGCCCAGGTGATCGGGCGCGTTGACATCCGCTCCGCTCGCGATTGCAGTGCGAACCGCTTCCACATCGCCCTGGCGAACCGCTTCCCGGAGATCGACCCCCCACAGAAGCAGCAAGCACAAAAGGATCATACGCGACCAATGAATTGCATTTTCGTCCGGGGATTGCGAGCTTCGGATGCCTGTTGGGTCCTTCGCATCAGGTTAGTTACAGGTCGTCCGGTTTCAAGCCAGTTTGCTTGGCAATGCGCGCAAGCATTTTTGGCCCAATCTCATCTTGATCGTGAAAACAGAACTCATATTCCGGCCACTCCGAATGGACCAGAAACCGATGAGAGCCCCGCTGACGTTTGACGCGCCATCCAGTTCTTAATAGTGCTGCCAGCACACGGCGTGCTTTACTGGCTGGCCAGTTGCTCATCGAGAATCGCGAAACTAACGGCGAGCGCCGAAGATGGCATCTCTCCGTGAGCAATCCGGTCGGCAATCACTTCAATCGCAACCCGCTCGGTATTGCTGATAGCCTCATTACGCGTGTTGCCGTAGCACATAACCCCGGGCAACTCTACCGCTTCGGCGATCCATCGCCCGTCGTCCTCGCGATCAATCTCGATGCTCAGATTCATCGTCACCAGAATAACGCTATAGCTGCGGCACGATCATACGCGACCGACATACTGCACTTCTTCTTCAAGCGGCATTGCGAATCGCTCACGAATCCGCTGCTTCAATTCGGCGATAACAGCCACAAGATCGCGCGCGGTTCCCTGGCCCGCGTTGTAGATAAGGTTTGCATGGTAATCCGCAACTTGGATATCACCGACACGCATGCCTTTTGCATCCACCTGTTCCAGAAAGTACGCCGATGGCACTTTACCTTCCCGAACGACGCTGGGCGGTAGTTCCTTTGCTACTGCTGGTGGGAGTTCGGCGAACAGGTAATTCTTGAAAATACTGCCTGCGCACTTCATATCCGGCGGGTACTTTTCGTCGCGCACTTTCCGGATCGCATCCGCTTTTTCCTTCAGTTCCGCCGCGTTATCGCGCCGAAGATTCAATTCGACAGACAACACAATCCAATCCTTGTGCTTTTTGAAAACACTCTCGCGATAGTGGAACTCGCAGGCTTCGTTATCGAACTCGCGAATGGTCGACCCATCGAAAAATCGCACGCAGCGCGTCCACTCGGAGATGGAATGTCCATACGCGCCTGCATTTCCGTAAACTGCCGCGCCTACCCAACCCGGAATCCCGGTCATCGTGTGGATTCCCGAAAGACCCGCGGCAATGGTCGCATCCACCAAGTCCTGCAGCACGGCGCCGCCATCCGCCACCACACAATCGCCATCGATCGCTACCGAATGCGCGCTATAGCGCAGAACGACACCGCGGAAGCCTTCATCCGCCGCAATTAGGTTTGAACCGCCTCCGATCACAACGTACGGATCTCCGCTCGCGCGCGCGATCGTGAGCGCGGCGATGAACGCATCGGGATCGTCCGTTTCCGCCAGCGCATCCGCGGGACCACCGATCCCAAACCGCGTATAGCGGGCGAGTAGCGGCCATCCAACTCGATTATAGAGGAGCATCGCTTTGAAAAACGGCTTTCCGGGGTTCAGCCCTGGGGCAGTGAAATTTCTCCGTGGCTTGAGTAAGAACAACGATCGCGAATGGTTTCATCCGCGAAAAGAAACCTTCGATGCGGAGCTTAAAGCGCCGATGATCGAATTAGTCGCGGCTCTGCAGCGGGAGATACAGACCGCTGCTCCGGACTACTTACAGGACCCGGCTAAGTGCGTTTACCGGATCTATCGCGACACGCGCTTCAGTAAGAACAAAACTCCGTATAA
>CAXSIG010000430.1:1459-5540 GCA_964237255.1 uncultured Bryobacteraceae bacterium | reverse complement strand
CGCGCCGGCAGAGCGGCCGAACTCGGCGGAATAGCTGTTGGTCTGTACCTTGAATTCCGCGATCGCGTCCGGGGATGGCTGCACCACCTGGGAAGACAACGCCTGCGCGTTTGTGGTGCCTTGATTGTTATCCACGCCATCGATGATGAAATTGTTTTGGGCTTGATAGTTCCCATTTACGACGAACCAACCGGGACCTCTCGTGGTGGTTAGTACGGTACTCTCGGTCGCGCCGGGCACCAGAAGCGCCAAATCCGTGTATCGCCGGGCGGCTAAAGGAAGTTCCACAGCGACGTTTCCGTGGATTACCTGTCCTAGCGATCCTTGCTCGGATTGCACGATGTCGCTGGCTGCGGAGACTTCCACGGCTTCACTCACATTGGCCAACTGCATCGTGATCCGCACCAGTTTGCGTTCATCGACATCCAGTTGCAGGTCGGTGACAAGAGTTTCCTGGAAACCGCCACTTGTGATCCGGGCTCGATAGGCGCCGCGAACGATGGGAGAGAAGACGGCATAACCTTCTTCCCCGGTCTCCCGCGAAGTGACCACGCCCGTAGAGACATTCGTGAGCGCGACCTTTGCGCCGGCAAGTCCCGCGGCGGTTGGATCGGCGATCAGGAATCGGATAGTACCTGAATCGGTCTGGGCCAGCAAGGAAACCGGCAAGAAAAACAACAAGTGGAATAGTTTGTTCATGATCCTAAGCAAGGTAAGAATACCCGGTCAGTGTTACAGCAGAATGGCAAACAACAACTTATCCCGTGAAGCTGAAGTGACACACGATTGTTCTCTTGCTGTAGCAATGGGCTGTCATCTTCTTGAACATCGATATGAATTTTTCCCGACGTTCATTTACCGGAATGGTTGCCGCAGCCGGCCTGGGTATTTCCGCGGAGGGGACGGCGACTGCTCAATCCGCAGGCATGTATCGACACGGCGTGGCGAGCGGCGATCCCCTTCCTTCGCGAGTCATCATTTGGACGCGGATCACTCCCGCGGTGGATGAGGCGACAATTCCGGTAGATTGGGCGATCGCGTATGACGCGGCTTTTTCAAAGATTCAGCAGCAGGGTCTTACCTACACCAGCGCGAATTTCGACTATACGGTGAAGGTGGATGTTACGCGTCTGGATGCGAATACCACGTACTACTACCGATTTTCGGTGCGCTCCGTAAGTTTTCGTGTAGATCTTCGGTCGGCGACCTGCGCCGATCCTTGGCTCCTCCTCCGCACGATCAACGGCAAGGCAGGTTACGACTACCCGCATAATGAAAAATAGAATGGCGATGATGCTGATGTCGGCAAATCTTACAGGCGCCGAGCCATGCTAAATTTGCCAGTTTCCGCTGAAGCGCTCGCTGTGGAGCTTGCGTCTTTCCAATCCTTGTTGCGCATCAAAAAGACCGAGCTTCCCGCTCCTCATCCCGGTTGGTATCCGTACAATTCATTCACAGGGCTTGACGTTGGCCTGAAGCTAATTCGCCCGATCTATCACGAATTCGTTAACGGTGTGAACGGTAAGCCCGTTGCGGATATCGGATGCGGTGATGGGGATTTGTCCTTCGCCTTTGCTAACTGGGGCGCGCACGTGGATGCCATTGACTACCCTCCGACCAATTTCAACCAGATGATGGGTATTGAGCGGCTGGCTAATTCACTGAATCTATCAGTGGCGCGCCGGCGCATCAACCTGGTTTTGAATTTCCTCAAAATATGGTCTGGCGCTGTTTCGCGGTGCGCTTTACCACTTACAAAACCCATATTTCATTCTTGACCGTCTGGCGTCCAACCGGGTTGGTGTTTGCTGAGCACGCGTATTGCGCAGATCACCACCGTGACAGGGATTCGCATGGAGGAAGAACCTCTCGCTTACCTTGCGAGCCCCGTCGAAGTAAACAGTGATGTGACAAACTATTGGATCTTTTCTCTCGGCGGATTGCTAAGACTTCTTCAACGTACACGAGGGGCCGTTCGTGGGATTCAGCGCGTCGGATGCACATCTAACTCGAATCCGTCCGACCCAAACGCGGATGAGCGCGTCTTCATGCTGTTACAAAGCCGCGTCACGTACCCCGGACTAAATACAAGCCGGAGGGAAGGTTGGTATGACACGGATGACGAGACATTTTGTTGGACGGCGAAGATGTTTACTCTGGAAGTGACGCTTCCCTTTGGGACACAACTGAGTGGATTCCTACTGCCGTTGTATATTCCAGCCGATATTCTGTGCCCGGATCTCACACTTCAGGCAAGCATTAACGCGAAGGCGTGTTTCAGTCAACCTGGATTGCATTCCTTTCGAGGGGAACTGTCAGCGTAACCGCTGTTCGAGCCCGATCTGGTGATCACATTTCATGTCGAATCCAATTACCAGGGAGACGGTCGGGAATTAGGGGTCTGCGTTCCCATTGAGGATCATTCAGTTCCCTTGAGAGTTTACTAATCCAAACTAGGCGTAGATCGGGTCAAGAAGCTACCTGCCTACAGTTACGATGCCGTATTAGTACTTCGCAGCCGACGGATCTCCGGTCGGTGGTGGTCCAAGATCCTGCTCGGCAGGTTTCCCAAGCAATTCGGTGAGAATCGGCTTCAACGCATCGGCCCAAACTTGATAACCCGCAAGCATTGGGTGTAGTTGGTCGCGCGCGTTCATCATGCCTGGGTAAAGCTCGCCGTTTGAATCGGCGAGTATGTTATTAATGTTCACGTAACGAATGTTCCGACCGTTGGCCATAGACGAAAGGTTCTGATTGATTTCATTGATCTCGGGCATTACAGCTATGTTGTCGTTCCGGGGGAAAATTGCTGTAAGAATTACGGTTGCGTTCGGAGCCTTCTCGCGTAGCGTTTGCAGCACAGCCCAAACTCCCTTGGTCGTGTTCTTCACCACGGAAGCCGGCCCCGCGGGAGGCACTCGATTCCCCACGTTGTTCGTACCAGCCAACAGCACGATGACCTTGGGATTCACCCCGTCCAGTTCGCCATGCTGCAATCTCCAGAGAATGTTTTCCACGCGGTCCGCGCCCCATCCAAAATCCGCAGCATTCCAGCCAAAGAAATTCTTTCTCCAGTTGGCGAGCAACTCCGGATAATCTAGCGCACCCCATCGGCGCACAATCGAATCGCCTTCGAAGTAAACGTCAATCCGGCCCTGTTTCCTCTTCGCGAGAAGTTGTTCGTGCGCCGTTCGCGAATTCACATCGCTGCGCTCCAAAGGCTCATCAGAAGGATGAGCCTGCCAAAACAACAACCCGATTGCCAACGTGGCGAATCGCATAGAAAAGGCCTACTTCACCGTCTTCCGCATCCCCCAAGTCGGCGACGCCGGCTCTTGCGAAAGCCTCTCCACCGGATGCTCCTTCAGCAACCGCATCGCTTCCACCACCGCGCGCTCCAACTGCGGATCATGCCCCGCAATCACATCCTTCGGCCAGTTCTCCACATCCACATCGGGCGGAATGCCTTCGTTCTCCACGGCCCACTTACCCTCACGCGTAAAGAAGCCGCCACGCGGAGCGATCATGCTCCCGCCATCAATAAACAACGGAGTATCGGCAGTATGCACCAAGCCACCCCAGGTGCGCTTACCCACTAACTCGCCGATCTTCCGATGGTGAAACATCCACGGCATCAAATCGCCGCCCGACCCAGCCATCTCGTTAATGATCATCACCTTCGGGCCCCAAATTCCCGCCGACGGACTCGTGAACGGATACCGGTCGCCCGCAACGTTATTGAAGTACCCATCGAAATCGCGCTGCAATACATCGATGATGTAATCCGCTGCCGAACCTCCGCCGTTGAACCGCTCATCGATCACTGCGCCCTGCTTGTCCTGCTGCGCAAAGTAATAGCGATTGAAGCTGGTATATCCAGGTTGTCCGGTATTCGGCAGGTGAACATAAGCCAGCTTGCCGCCCGATAGCTTTTCCACCAGCCGGCGATTGCCCTCCACCCAAGCGCGAGTTCGCAGTGCGACTTCGGACACCACTGGCACTACCGTCACCGTGTGAGCACCGCTCAGGGAAGGCGCGGTATTGACCGTCAGAACCGTTTGCCTGTTCGCGGTGCCTTCCA
>CAXSIG010000430.1:0-1449 GCA_964237255.1 uncultured Bryobacteraceae bacterium | reverse complement strand
GATGCCGTCAGCAAGCGCCACCCCGCGCTGCTGCGCCGATTCGGTGGCCATGCGATGGCGGCCGGCTGCACGATCGCGGCCGAAGATCTGCCGGCCTTTCGCGGTGCCTTCCAGCAAGCGATAGATGTTGTCCGGCGCTTGCAACTCAACGCCGTTGATCGCCACGATATAATCGCCCACCGAGACTTCAACGCCAGGCGCCGAAAGCGGAGCCTTCAGTTCCGGATTCCAGTTCTCCGTGTCGTAGATACGCGCAATGCGATAACGCCCGTTCTCGATTGCAAAATCCGCCCCGAGCAATCCGCCGGGAGTAGCAGGCATGCCCGGAATATCGCCGCCCCGCACGTAGGAGTGTCCGATCGAAATTTCCGAACCCATCGTGTCGAGCAGATAATTCAGATCGGCGCGATGATTTACATACGGCAGCAACTGCCCGTACATCTCCTTCATGGCCATCCAGTTGGAGCCATGCATGTTCTTCACATACAGGTAATCGCGCTGGTTCCGCCAGCCCTCATAAAAGATCTGTTTGAATTCTTCCTTGGGATCGAGAAACATCTTTAATGAGAAGTTCAACCGTTGCGCGCCGGTTTGCCCCGTGAGAAGAGGAGCTGCCTTAGTATCCGCATCAACGATAAAGAGCCCACCCGATGCCGGAGCCGCACCGCGTCCTCGAGCTCCCGCTCCCGCACCGCCACCGCCGGCCTGATAAACCAGCTTCCGGCCATCCGCGCTTACAGCGTAATTCGCGACAGCCGGAACGAACGTGGTCGCCCTCCGATCCGCGAAACGATATCGATGCAGCGAGTTCCCGGACGGCTCATCGTCCGAAGCACGACCCGCCGATGCCTCCAGGTAAAAGACGCTGCCCGGCGCACCAGGCCGAAGCTGCGAATACTGCCGCTCCGGAACACCGGGAATCGCGATGATGCGATGCCCCAGCCCATCGAAATCGATGCCGCTTGCAACCGGGCCCCTCGCCGCGTTCTCGCGTTCCGGACGCGACGACGCGACACCCTTATCCTCATCGCTTTCCGGCTGCAACGGATCCGCTTCGCTCTTTTTCAACACCGCGACATACAGACCGAAGTTCTCGTTATGGTCGTACGACGTCATATCGAGCCATTGCGATTTCAAGCCGAAGTCGGTCGACGCCAGGAACCACAAGTACTTGCCGCTAGCATCCCAAGCCGGCCAAACCGCGTCGGCAAGCCCATCGGTCACCTGCTTCGATTCCCCTGTCTCGGCATCCGCGATGAAGATTGCGTGATACAACGACCGCAGCCGGCTCGAATACGCGATCCACTTACTATCGGCGCTCCACGATGGATTCAACGTCCGCGTCGGGACCATCCACGGATCACTACCGACGTTCTTCATCGCGCCGCTAGTCGCATCGATAACCCAAACTTTCAGATCCGTATCGGAGCACAGCAGCTTCTTCGAATC
>CAXSIG010000429.1:0-5546 GCA_964237255.1 uncultured Bryobacteraceae bacterium | reverse complement strand
CTTCCTGGTAAGGAACATCGAGCAGAAAGCTGGCGAAATCATTCGCAATACCGTTCGAGGACGTAGTGCAGGTTCTAGCGCCCGCAGCCGACGTCGTACAGGTCTGCAGGGCAGTTTGATTCGTCCCGAAATAAATAATGCCGCGCGGACTAAAGGTCTGGTCTTGCAATAGGTCGTCGCGGATCCGACGGAGATCGACACCGAACTTAATCTGATGATTTTTATAAATCTTCGTCCACGAGTTGACTAAATCGATATTCGCTTCCGCGCGATCCCAAGGCAAGCTAGCCGAATAGCCGAATAGCGGGTTCGAATACCCATTGATCTGGATACCGACAAAACCGCTGGTAAATGGTCCGAGATTTACACCGGGAACTCCGATGGCGTCCGAATCGTTTTTCCCGTAGTCCGATTGAAACGCTTCGTTGTGATAATGCGCGACGCCGACGCGGACTTCGGTGAGGAGTGACGGGGTAATTACACGGTTGTAATTCAGTCCGGTGCTGTAAGTCTTCTGAGTACCCTTGCCCTCGAAGTTGCCTTGCGCCGGTCCACCCGCATCGCCAAAGATCGGCGCTTGAAAAATCACCGGGCGCGCAAAACTGAAGCGGCCACTTAGCCTGTCTTTATCGGTGATGGTCCAATCGACCTTCGTATCGACCTGATTATTCGTTTTGGCTGACGGCAAGAGCGCGAAATAATCATTGGTCTGGTTGGTGGGATTGAATGCCTGATTCGTCCCAGGCAGGTAGGACAGTATCTTTACGGACACGGGATTAAAACGGCTCGGGGGAATGATGTTCCCTGGAAACGGCTGGCGGAACTCACCGCTACCAGGACTCTGGCTACCCGTAGCTGGATCGTAGACCTGGTGAGTCGGGTCGCCGCTCAAATCTCCGCGACGAAAATCGTTGGATGGAATCGTGATGAGGTTAGTATTAGCCTCGTGGTCTTCAGTCCGCAGGTAATTGCCGAAAAAGAATAGCTTGTTCCGTTTGATGGGGCCTTGAAAATTGCCGCCAAAGTAGTTGTATGCCAAGTGCCCGACAGACGGGTTGAAGTGCGCCCGAGCATCCAGCGCGCTGTTCTGGAGAAATTCGTAAGCGGCGCCGTGGAAGGCGTTCGTGCCCGACTTGATCATGACGTTCGTAACGGCCCCGGTCGCTCTCCCAAGTTCCGGGTCGTGATTCGTCGTCGAGATGCTAACCGTCTGGATCGCTTCCGCGGGGGTGATCAAAATCTGAAGGAGGCCCGTACGTTCGTTGTTGTCGATCCCTTCGATCTGGTAGTTGTTTCCCATGCGCGGTTGGCCGTTCACATTGGTCTGCAGAGAACTGGATGCATTGAAAAATTGCGAGTGCTGGAAGGTCTCTGTCGAAGTGCCCGGCACCAGGCTCAGCAGGCTTTGGAAGTTCCGGTTTACACCAAGGGGAAGCTCTTCGATAATCTGCGCGTCGATAGAACGACCGGTGTCCGCGCGCTCCGTTTGCAGTAGCGCGGCGTTGGCAGCCACCTCAATCACATCGCTTACGTTGCCGGGTTGCAGTTGCATGTCGGCGCGAGGACTGGTATTCGCTTCCACCACGATTCCAGACTTCACTTCCTTTTTAAAGCCGGCCATCTCCACCTGCACGCTATAACGGCCCGGCGGGATTTCAGGGAACGAATAGGTACCGCTTCCATTGGTCTCACCGGTCTTAATGATCTGCGTTTCCGTCTCAGTCAGTACGATCTTCGCGCCGGCTATAGAGCCTCCTGATGTGTCGGTGACTGTCCCGACGAGCGTGCCATTGACGGCTTGTGAGTAGGCGGAAGCGCTAAACAGAAACAGCGGCGCAAGCAATGATATCCAACGGAGACCCTTCATCGGCTTATCAGTATATAACTTTCGTAAAGCCGCTGTGCAAGCAAAAGACGAAAGCTATTTTGCCGTGAGCGCAGTCTCCAGGGCAGGATCCCGACCCGCTACGGCATCGCTCAGTCGATAAGCAGTCGCGAGATCCGGCCTTAATGGGCCATCGGCCAAACTCTTCCGCGCGAAGTACTTCGACGTGTAGCGAACCACCAGTTGCGAGTTGGGAAGAGTGAGCGTTTTGACCTCGCCATATTCGCTGGGATTACCGCCGGAAGGCTCGCCCACCAGCGTGGCCCTCAGATCACGCTTGAACTCTACGGCGTTATCGATCGCGGACGAGAACGTATTGGGACCGATGAGAACGTAAGTGCGCCCCGCGAATTGCGGACGCGCGGCAATGGCTTTTCTCAACGGTGCAACCACGCGGGAATCTCCTCCGCCATTCCACCGAAGATCGACGATGACGCGAGTGGCGGAACGATGATCCGCTTCGGCCATCACCCCGCGAACAAAATCTGTAAACGGCTTTTTTGCATCGTTCGCGCACACGTTGTATTGAATGTAGAGAGCACGCGATTCCTCCAGATATCTGCCCCAATATTTCTTGCCCGGTTGCGTCATGGCAAATGGCGCCGACAATCCCAGCGCTTCTTGCATGGCGATTTTGTTGTCCTGGGTCGGCGATAGGGGAACCCGTAAAATGAAGGGCTCCCGCCCGAGTCTCGCGAGCTCGATCGCGACTGTCCCATCCGCGTTTTGTAATTGAAAATGCTCCAGGAATGGACCAAGCGTTAAAAGGCGTTGCGCGTTCAAGCGAAGCCAGACATCGTTCTCATGAGAGATATAGGGGGACATAGCTTGGAGTAGCGCTGCCGGTGTCATCGACCCGATTGTCAACACGCGAAGACCTAGCGCCTCCGCGTATGGTTTACTCGCCGAAACGACCGCAAGCCCGTCCGTATACCAGTAAAAAGTAAGCGGCAGCTGACGCTCAAACCCCGAATTCCTCGGCAGCTGGATGGTGTTATGGGCAACATGGCCGAGGGCCATGATCCGCATGAGTTGCAAGACTACTTCGGCATCCGATAGCTGCGCAAAGCTTTCCTTCAATTTCGAAATCGTGGGATCGAATGTTTCCGGAGGATACAGTTTTCGAAAATCTTTCTGCCCTTGGTTCCCCGAAGCGGCGAGTCCCGCCACCAAAGAATCAATATCCTGCCGCCATCGATCCTCGCGGCTGGGTTGACACAATGCGCCGAGCGCGATCAATAACGCCGCCGCGACCGTCCGCAGCTTCATGTTTACCGTTTTGCCCAGTATCGGGCGCGGGCTTGCACTGTTTGGTCCTTCGACTTAGTGGAAAGCGCGATCTTACGAAATTCGGAAATACGCACCGGCGTATCGGAAACATAGCCGACGTTGTACTGGGCGCGGAGTTGATTTTCGATAGCGGAGAAGATCTGTTCGATCGATTGCTTCTTGGTCACTTCAAAGAAACCTCCGCCGGTGTCGCGCGAGAGGCGTTCCAACGGGCCGCGCCCGTTCTCCCCGTAGAAGCGGCCATCTGCGAAGAGTATGGAGTAGATCAAGGTGTCGGCGCGTTGCGCCGCGTCGACCGCTTCCTGGAGAGTTGCGGTGCTTCCATGGTCGACTCCGTCAGTTAAAAGTATGAGCGCCTTGCGGCCGGTCTGCTTTGCCGTGATTTGATTAGAAGCTTGCACGATGGCGTCATACATTACGGTGCCTCCGCCGCTTTGCATGGAGAGTTCGCGGCGTGTCGGTGTGTCGATCAGGGGCAGCTTCTCGTTCAGGTCGCGGCGCGAAGAAGTGAGCGCCTGTGGAGTTTGCACGGACATATCGAACTGCATCAGAAAAACCTTGTCTTTGCTTTCACGCAAAACTTGGTCGAAGAAGCGAAGGCTGGCGCCGCGCTCTTCGCCAATCACACGCTCCTGGCTCATGCTGGTATCGACCATGAGGCCTATCGTGAGCGGGAGATCGGTCTCGCGCGACAAGTAGCGAATAGTTTGCGGACGGCCGTTTTCGAGGAGAGTGAAATCGTTCTGTTCGAGATTGGAAATTATCGAGCCGTGTTTGCCGAAGACATTCGCGAGGACGGTTACAACTTTGACGTCGGTGGAAAAGGTGGGCGCGTCTTGCGCCGGACACAACAGAAAACTAGCCACGCTTAGTAGCGTACAGTTGCGCAGTGCCGCTTCGAAATTAACAAACACAAAAAGCCGGCACACGAACCTTTTGGTCAACATACAGGATGGCAAGACGTCCGATTTCCAGCCGATTGCCATCCTGAAATTGTCGCTAGAACAACGGTTGCTTTAAATGCGTCCCGCCCCGTTGTTCTTCATGATCATTGCCAGCGCTCGAAGGCGATCCGCATCGGCTGGAACCTTTGCCGTTGCAGCATCCTTATCGAGAGCCGTACCCATGGTCTTCAACTGGTTTGCCTGCTTCTTATCGGAAGGAGATTCCTCCGACTTCGCGATCGCCGCATTCAGCGCCGTAATGCGCGCTTCGGGAAGAGCATTGCCGCGCGCCAACTGATCGAGATAAGCTTTGGCTACGACAAAATTTGCCGGCCAAGTCACCTTCTGCTGGTTTTGTACGTTCAGTTCATCGTAATGAACCTGATTCGACGCATCGATTTCGTTTTGAGTGATGTACTTATTCGGAACCAGCTTCAACACATCCACGCCTCGCGCAATTTCAGAACCGTAGATGTAGCCGTTGTACCAATACGCGGACCACTGGCCGCCCATGGCGCGCTTGGTGGAATCGATCGGACCGCGGTCAAAATACCCAATTTCCATGGGGTGCGACGCATCGGTAAAGTCCATCACGGATATGCCGCCCTGATACCAGGCCTGCACAAAAATGTCGCGGCCGGGAATGGGAATCAGTGAGCCATTGTGCGCTACACAGTTTTCGTTATCCGTCTGCGGTGCGGGCATTTTGTAATAAGACGCAAGGGTCATCTGCTTGCCCGAAAGTTTGAAAATCGCATCCGCTCCCCAATTCATGGGGTCGGTGGCACGGCAACGGGGTTGGCCACCGCCGCCCCACTCATCGGTGAAGAGGACCTTGGTACCGGCATTATTGAAAGTTGCGGAGTGCCAGAAAGCGTAGTTGGGATCGTTGACCGCGGCAACGCGAACGGGATGGATCGGGTCCTTAATATCGAGCAGGATGCCATTGCCGGAGCAGGCGCCCGCCGCAAGGCCGACTGCGGAGTAGATCGTAATATCGTGGCATTTATCCGTGGTGGACGAAGTCTGCGTGCCTTCGCCGTGTTTGCCGCCTTTCCAGAGACCATTCATGTCGCCGGTTTGGGAATCGGCGAAGATGCGCGGACTGGAAACGATCTTCGCCTGTTCGGGATGAGCAAGCGGGACCTTGATAATATCGATGCGGAAAAGCGCCGTGTCTTTGTCCTTATCGGGAGCGCCGCCGGAGCATCCTTCCAACTCCTCGGCCTGCCGCACGCCGCCGGTTCCGGAAATATAAATGTAGACGTTCTCTTTATCTTTCGGATCAATCAGGAGCGAATGCGTGTGCGATCCGCGGCAGCTCTGCACGGCAGCGACTTGCTTGGGATTGCCCATGTCGCTGATGTCGAAGATGCGGACGCCGCGGAAACGGTCCGGGCTCGGAGGAGGAATCGGACGAGGTCCAC
>CAXSIG010000428.1:3679-5546 GCA_964237255.1 uncultured Bryobacteraceae bacterium | reverse complement strand
GCCGTCGATCTGAAAACGGGTAAGATTCGATGGTCGCAGCAAGCAACTCCCGACATGTTCAATTGGGCATGCGGCTCGCGCGAGGGCGGCGGAAATTGCCCGGTCGACCACGGAACGGATGTCGACTTCGGTTCATCCGCCGTGTTGCTGGATGCCGGTCACGGTAAGCAGGTGCTGGTCGCCGGACAGAAGAGCGGCGTCGTTCACGCCTTCGATCCTGACCAGAATGGAAAAATCGTCTGGCAGACGCGTGTCGGAAAGGGCGGTTTCCTAGGTGGTGTGCTTTGGGGCATCGCTGGGCACAAGGGTGTGGCTTACGTACCCGTGTCGGATATTGATCGTCGCAAACCCGAGACCGGCGGTGACTTAGTCGCGTTAGATGCTGCCACTGGCAAGGTCCTCTGGAAAACACCTCCGCCCAAGCCCACTTGCCTTGGAAAATCGGGGTGTACCGCTGCGCTGCTCGCGCCCCCCAGCTTGATTGAAGGCGTGATCTTCGAAGGTTCCATGGACGGTCATGTTCGCGGATACGAAATGTCTACCGGCAAGATCATATGGGATTTCGACACGACTCCGACTTTTCTTACGACGGACGGTGTTACCGCCAATGGCGGGTCTTTCAGCTCGACTGGTCCGACTATTGCGAACGGAATGTTGTACGTGAACTCGGGATACGGAAGTCAGGGGATGGGCGGCAATGTGCTTTTAGCATTCTCGCCTCGTTGAACATGGTCCGCCTCATCGCTATCGCAGCACTTTGTTGTGCCTCTCTGTTTGGTACTCGCAACTTGGAAATTTATTTCATTGATGTAGAAGGCGGGAAGTCTGTCCTGTTCGTCTCGCCATCCGGTCAGTCGATGCTCTTCGACGCGGGCTGGCCAAACACGGTCAACGGTTCAGTTTCAAACGACCGCATTCTTGATGCGGTTCACGCGGCTGGACTGAAGCGCCTCGATTTTGTGGTGATCTCCCACTTCGATATCGACCATCTGGGGAACGTGGAGGCGCTTGCATCAAAGATTCCCGTTGGGCATTTCTTCGATCACGGAGAAATTCAGTTTACCGAAGCGGGAGCCGCAGGGGCAAAACGTCGGTTCGCGCCGTATCAGGCATTCCGAGAGAAGATTGGCTTCACGACAGTCAAGCCGGGTGACAAGATTCCGATTAAAGGATTGGACGTTGAGGTGTTGTCTTCTGCGAGTAAGTTGATCGCTAAACCGCTGCGTTATGCCGGAGCGCCGAATCCACTTTGCGCACAGTACAAACAAGCCGACGCTCTCCCGAGCGATATCGAGGATGATCAATCAATCGGTCTGCTAATCACGTTTGGAAAATTTCGAATGCTGGATTTGGCGGACCTGGAAGCACATTTGAGCCATGATTTTGTTTGCCCGAATAATCTGCTGGGGACAGTTGATGTTTACAACGTCAACGTTCACGGTCAATACAAAGGAATCGCTCCAGAAATGATAGGTGCGGTTAGAGCCCCCGTGGTAATTCAGGCGAATGGCCCTAAGAAAGGCGCCGACGCTCAGAGTTGGCCGATCCTAAAAGCCGCGCCCGGTTTGAAAGATATTTGGCAGCTTCATTATTCGCTGAACGCGGGGCCAACGGGAAATCCGCCGGCTGATTTCGTGGCGAACCCGGATGGGCAAGACGGATACAAGTGGATCGCGCTTTCAGCATCCCATAATGGACAGTTCACTGTCACGAATAGCCGCAATGGCTTTCGTAAAAGCTATCAGCATGAGGGCCGCTAATCCAATGACTCACTCAAGATTGCTCCTGCTTGCTTTATTAGTGGCCAACACCGCGCCCATTTCCGCTCAATTGACTCCGGCGAAAGTTGTTCTCGCGAATGACAAGC
>CAXSIG010000428.1:0-3669 GCA_964237255.1 uncultured Bryobacteraceae bacterium | reverse complement strand
GCTTGAGCTAACGATCGGCGCCACCGGTGGCCGTCTGGCAAATTTGGTGATGAAAGATGAACCGCCGTTCAGCCCTCTGGCGACCATGGGTCACTTTCTTGCCTTGGACGGCTTCGGGGCTCCTTCGGACAAGGAGCAGGCGGCAGGAATGCCGTTTCACGGGGAGGCAAACCGTACAGCGTTCAACACTCTGGCTACCACCGATTCCGGCGACTCGCACCTGGTGAAGATGCAAGCCACGTTGCCGTTGGCTCAGGAAATCCTGACGCGCACGATGGAGGCGGTTGACGGGGAAAGCATCGTTTATGTCACCAGCCAACTGGAAAGTGCGCTGAATGTTGATAGGCCCGTTTCCTGGGCCGAGCACGCCACCATCGGTCCGCCGTCTATGGAGAAGGGAAAAGTTGTCGTGGACATGCCCGCGACTAACTGCCGTGTGCGACCGGACAAGCCCGGCGACATTCCGGGTCACTTGGTTCACGACAAAGACTTTCGATGGCCGATGGCTCCTACTAAGGACGGCGGCCAAACCGATATACGCCTCATCCCTACCGACCACGATTGGCTGGATCTCGCCAGTTGCCAGATGGACCCGGCCAGAACGCTTGTTTTCGTCACGGCATTGCATCTTGAAAAGCATCTGGTGTTTGGGTACGTCTTCCGTCGGGCAGACTATCCGTGGGTGATGAGTTGGATGAATTTTACCGGCGATCGAAGGGCCGCCCGCGGAATGGAGTTTTCTTCTCAGCCGTTCGATATTTCTCATCGCGAAACAGTAGCGATGTCTCCCTTGTTCGGCGTACCGACGTTCCGATGGCTGCCGGCGAAATCGAAGATCGAAACGCGATTCTTGCTGTTTTACGCGAAGGTTCCGGACGGCTTTACAAAGATCGATGATGTGGTTCTGAAAGATGGAAATTTGGCCATCCTCGATCATTCAGGGAAAGTTCTCACACTTAAGGCTTCGCGCCAACTGGAATAGGAAGGATTATGTTTGATTCGACAGCTTTAACGGTAACCATAAGGGGTTACGGTGAACCTTATCTTGTAGTCCCGCGTTCCGAGCGAACGCAATCCAACAACATATGATCCGAATGCGCAAACCTACCAGCCCCGTCCTGGTTTTGGCTTCGATTGTTCTGCCCGCTGTCTCCGCTTGGGCGCAAACGCCGACCGGAACTGAATTCTTCGAGAAAGAAATCCGACCGGTTCTGGCGGAAAAATGCTATGGCTGCCACTTTTCAAAATCAAAATCGCCGATGGGCGGCTTGGTCCTCGACACGAAAAGCGGTCTGAGACAAGGCGGTAACGGTGGTCCCGTCATTATTCCGGGGGACCCTGCGTCAAGTCGGCTCCTCAAAGCTCTCACGTATAACCAGACCGATCTTCGAATGCCCCCCACCGGCAAACTTCCCGATGACAAGATCGCGGCGTTTGAGAAATGGATCGCGGCGGGTGCGCCTGACCCTCGCGAGGATACGGGTGGCACGCGCGCGCCTTCGCCTACTGCTAAAAAGGGCATGGATATCGAGACCGGTCGAAAATGGTGGGCCTTTCAGCCCGTCGCACCACTACCGCTGCCTAAGGTCGCGAACTCCGCACTCGCCAAGCGCTGGAGCAGGGACAAGATTGACTGGTTCGTTTTCGCGAATTTAGAAAGCAAGAAACTGCGTCCGTCGCCCGAAACGGACCGCGCCACGCTGATCGAACGCGCATCGCTAGATTTGACAGGGTTGCGTCCGTCCTATGAGGAAGTTCAAGCGTTCGTTGCCGATAAAGATCCGAAGTCTTACGAAAAGCTGATTGATCGGTTGCTGGCTTCGCCGCACTATGGGGAGCGCTGGGGCCGCTATTGGCTCGATGTAGCGCGATATGCGGAGGACAATCCAACGTCCGAAGCAACGAATCCGCCGTATCCCTTTGCCTGGCGGTATCGCGACTGGGTCATTGACGCGATGAATAAAGACGTTCCGTATGACCAGTTCGTCAGGCTCCAGTTAGCCGCCGATTTAATCCCTGGAACCTCCCGCGAGGACCTTCGGGCGCTCGGATATTTAGGCTCGGCACCGATCTATCACACGGATCTGCGGCTTTCGAAAGACGTTACGGAGACGATTTTTACCGACGCTTGGGACGAGCGGGTAGATGCCACCTCGCGCGGATTGCTGGGGCTCACGGTCAGTTGTGCACGGTGCCACGACCACAAGTTCGATCCGATTCTCACCAAAGACTATTACGCGATAGCGGGTGTTTTCGCTTCGACAACGGCGGCTCCCCGGCCTCTTGCGGATGTAGATCCGGAGACGGAGCGCAAGTTCATGTTCGCTACTCAGAAGCTGTTCTATCTGAGTTACATGGCGAACCTGATGAACGGTGAGCCGGGCAGCAAGCCGGAAGAAGCTGCGAAGAAGTCAGCGCAGTTCACGCAGGAGATGTTTCAGGTTCGCGATTCGCTTGCGTTTTTGAAAGAGAGCCACCCGGTAATGTGGGCGTATCTAAACACTCTTGCCAGAGCGCCCCGGCCGAAAGGGACTCCAGCTCCGGCCGCGATTCCGGCGGGTGCGAGACGCCGTCCGGGAGCGTCCGATCTGCCGTTCATGCAGTCCGTGTTCGATGCTGGCATTTGGATCGACGGTACCGACCCTGATCTTACTAAGGTCGACATCCGTCCGGGTGTTGCGCGCGACATGCACATCCTTCCGCATGCAAATGTTTCCGCGCCCGGTGCGATAGCGCCGCGGCAATTTCTCACCGTTCTCTCGAAAGGCAATACCACGTTCAAGCAAGGTTCTGGTCGGCTTGAATTCGCAAACGACATCTTCACGCAAAGCGGACCACTGGCTGCTCGCGTGATTGTGAATCGCGTATGGGGCTGGCATTTTGGCAAACCTATAGTTGCGACCGAGAGCGATTTCGGCGTGCAGGGTGAGAAGCCAACACATCCGGAACTGCTGAGCGATCTATCGGCGCGATTTATCGCGAACGGAATGTCATTCAAGTGGCTGCACCGCGAAATTATGCTCTCGGCTGCTTACCGGCAATCGAGCCAACCGCGTGAAGAAGGCGTTGCCGCTGACCCTACCAATAGCCTGCTGTGGCGTATGAATCCGCGACGGTTGGATATCGAAGCCTATCGGGACAATCTGTTACAAATCTCGGGCGACCTGGAGGCCAAACCTGCTCCGTTGTCGGTCGATTTGGATGCAACTACCAATCACGTGCGGCCTGTTTATGGGCGAGTCAGCCGTGGCCGTTTGAACACGATTCTGGCGCTGTATGACTTCCCCGATCCCATTATGACTTCGCCTCAGCGAGAACTGACGACGTCACCGCTACAGCAGTTGTTCGTCATGAATAGCCCGTTTATGCAGGAGCGGGCGGAAAGTTTAGTGAAGCGAGTGGACGCGGAAGCTGACGTGCCCGCTAAAATCCGCGGCATGTATCATGACGCGCTAGACCGCAACCCAACGCCGAAAGAGATGGACACGGCGTTAACGTATCTGGACAAGGGCACGCTCACGCAGTTTGCGCAGGCGTTGTTGGCATCGAACGAGGTAATTTTCTGGCCATGAGACTGACAAACGAAACGAACAAACTATCAAGGCGCGACTGGATCGCATCGCTGTCCGGCGGGTTGGGCGCAATTGGATTAGCAGGAATGCTCTCTGA
>CAXSIG010000427.1:1484-5547 GCA_964237255.1 uncultured Bryobacteraceae bacterium | reverse complement strand
GCGATCTACTTTTAGAAACGCGTGTAAACGGCCAAACCCTACAAAGCCAGCGAACCTCGGATCTGATCTTTGATATTCCCACCATCGTCGACTGGATCAGCGGTTGGGCGACGCTGCAACCCGGAGACGTAATCTACACCGGAACGCCGGGGAACACCCGTAAGCTCCAACCAGGCGAAACGGTTGAGGTAGAGATCGAAGGAATTGGTGTCCTACACAACCCAGTAGTGTGATCCCAAAATTATACAAAAATCCCAAAAATCCAGCGATTAAAAGCAAAAAAACCAATTAATCGCAAAACATACCAATTAATCGCACAAAACCAGGTAATTCCAAAATCCGTTGTGGGGCGGACCCCCCGTCCGCGGCCGACCCCATGGTCGCCCACCCCGACAGCCAAGAAATCTCGACCAAGAAACCGGTTTACGTCACCTTTTCTGCTTCACCTCAACAACTTACAGCAAATCCGCATCCCGCTTCTTCGAAAGCCAAGCCGAACGCGCGCCCGCCTCGCCTAGCCATTACCGAAGTAATCAAATCCGCGAACAGTGGCTTCGTTTCAACACCGGGCGAAATCGAGAAATACACCCGCATACCCGCGCCATAGCGGGTCCCCTCAACTCCGAACTCGGCTCCGAAAACAAAGTAAAGGGATAAATCCAACTGGAAACCGGCCCTTGAAGCCGGAGTCTATCCAATAATCGGCTTCACCACGTTGCCCGCTACATCGGTCAGCCGAAAGTTTCTGCCGCTGTAAGGGTACGTCAGCCGCGTGTGCTCCAGCCCCATCAGGTGCAGCACGGTCGCATGCAAATCGTGGACGTGAACCTTGTTCTCCACCGATTGATAACCGAATTCATCCGTCGCCCCATAAGCCATGCCGCCTTTCACGCCCCCACCCGCCAGCAGGTAAGTGAAGCCTTCGTTGTTGTGGTTGCGGCCATTCTGGACGTTGATCCGTCCCGCGACTTCGGTCCACGGACGCCGCCCGAACTCGCCGCCGATGATCACCAGCGTGTCCTCCAGCAAGCCCGATTGTTTCAAGTCTTCCAGCAACGCCGCGATCGGCTGATCCGCCTGCTGCGCCAGTTTGCGATGCACCAGAATGTCGTGATGGCTGTCCCATGGCTTATCATTGCCGAAGTAGACCTGCACCACGCGCACGCCGCGTTCGATCAACCGCCGCGCCACCAGACAGCCGCGCGCAAAATCTCCATCCCGCGTCGCCGACTTGATCTTCATCTCGCTGCCGCCGTGCGTCGTCGTCGCCCCATACCGCTCACGCACGGCTGCCGGTTCTTTCGAAACGTCGAAGGCGTCCATCGCTTCCGCCTGCATGCGGTACGCAACCTCCATCGATTGGATGCGCCCCTCTAGCTGCGAGTCCTGGCCGCGGGTCGACATATCCAGCCGGTTGAGCTTTTCCCAAAGGTCGACGCGTGCCTTCTGATCCGCTACGGACCCGCCGGATGAAGAACGCAGGTGCTGAATCATCTTCTCCGGGTCGGCCTCATCGTTCGGCACATAAGTGCCTTGATAAATCGACTGGAGAAACGCCGAACTCCAAAGCTGCGGACCCACATCGGGAACGCCCGCGCACAGCGAGATAAAGCCCGGCAGATTGCGGTTCTCGCTTCCCAACCCATACGTAATCCACGAACCCATGGACGGGAAGCCGGGGATAATGCGTCCGGAGTTCATCTGCAGGATGGCCTGCGGATGCGCCGGCAAGTCCGTATGCATGGACCGAATCATGCAAATGTCGTCGACGTGCGCCGCAGTCTTCGCAAACAGTTCGCTCACTTCGAGCCCGCTCTGCCCGTAGCGCGCAAATTGGAACGGTGACTGCATCAGCGTGCCGCGCTCAGCCTTCGCTTTTGGATAGTCGCCCGGAATCTCCTTGCCGTGATACTTCGCCAAAGCCGGTTTCGGGTCGAATGTATCTACTTGAGAGGGCCCGCCGTTCAGAAACAGGAAGATCACCTGTTTCGCTTTCGGCGTGAAGTGCGGAGCCTTTGGAGTAAGCGAAGGCGTATCAGTAAGCGCGCTGATGCTTGCCGCCTCCAGCATGTTTGTCAGCCCCACCATGCCGAACCCGGTCCCGAGATTTTGCAGTGCTTCGCGTCTGGTCATAGCGGTTCCTTTAGTTGACGAACAGCAGTTCGTTGGAGCTGAGCAACACCTGAGCATACGGACGGAGAGAGCCTGGTTTCGCCTTCAGGAAGTCCGTACCGATTCGAAGTTCCTCTGCGCTGGCGTCGCGAGCGAAAACCAGCCGGTAAGCTTTGCGGACCGCATCTTCCGGCGGTCCTTCACCGATGCGCCGCGTCAACGCATCGGCACGGGCTTCCACAAATACGCTGTTCAGAAAAAACAGCTGTTGGAGCGGCGTCGCCGTCACAATGCGTTTTTCGGCGCTCAGGTTCGGATTCGGAAAGTCGAAGAGCGCGAGCGTTCCATCCAACTTGCGGCGGCTCACGAAGCCGTACACCGAACGCCGGCCATTCTTCGGGTCGTTCAGCATGGCCGGAGTGCCTCCCGCAGCCCGATCGAGCTCGCCCGATACGGCGAGCAATTCGTCGCGCATGGCTTCCGCGTCCAGACGCTGCCGGTTGGCGCGCCAAAGCAGACGGTTATCGGGATCGGCAGCGAAGTTCGCTGCGTTGTTGTCGGTCGAGAGCTGATAGGTCGTCGACAACATGATTTCCCGATGCAGCTTCTTCATCGACCAG
Organism: uncultured Bryobacteraceae bacterium; assembly: GCA_964237255.1. Classification (GTDB taxonomy): domain Bacteria; phylum Acidobacteriota; class Terriglobia; order Bryobacterales; family Bryobacteraceae; genus JALYXI01. Next base: position 2,815 of record CAXSIG010000427.1, on the reverse strand, counting down.
CCATTCTCTGTGAAAGAAGTTGCCAGGTAATCGAGCAATTCCGGATTGCTCGGAGTTTCGCCCATCCGTCCGAAGTTCGATACGGTCCGGACAAGCCCGTCGCCGAAGTGATGCTGCCAAATGCGATTCACCATCACGCGCGCGGTCAGCGGGTTGTTTGGGTCAGCGATCGCATCGGCCAACTCCTTGCGGCCGCTCCCGTTCTTGAAAGGAACGGGGTCGCCCTTGCTGAGAATGGAGAGAAACGAGCGCGGCGCTTCTTCGCCGAGATTCTCTGGCACACCGCCGATCTGGATCTTTTCGTTGCGAGGCGCCGGAAGATCCTTGATCCCATGCGCGAAAGCGTATTGGGGCGGCAACGCGGCTTGCAGTTCTTTCAATTCGCGATGCATGTCGCTGAGATAGTTTTTCCAACGGCCATCGAGGAAGCGGTCCACGGTGCCATCGGAGGTGACATAGCCGCGATTCGGGCCATACCAGAGGATGCCGTCTTCCTCCTGCTTAAACTCGCGGCCATAGAAGTCGTTGAAGTAAAGATCGCGCCAGAGATAGTAGCGGTCGGGAGGGAGCGCGAACGTTTCGGTCTTGGTTGTCGCATCGTTCACCACCGCATTGCGAGCGTTTTTTTCGTCTACCTCTTTGCGCTCGGTCAGCACGCTAAGCGCTTCCTGGCGAAACTTCGCTAAGTCGAAGGATTCCTCACGCCAGCCGTGAAGATACTTGTTATCGACAGGACCGGTCTTCAGATACTTGTCCCAGCGCGCCAGCGTTTCAGGATCCAGATGATCCTCCGCGGCGCCATTTCCCTTCCGGACGGCCCGAATGTATCGAGGCGATTCGGACGCCAGCATCTGAGCCAATTCATCGGCCTGCTCATGAAGGAACTGCTCAATGCGGGCCTTAACGTCGTTGACCCGCTTTTCCTGGGCCTGCCAGAGCTTCACTTCATCAGCGGGCGCAAGTTCCAACTCGGCGCGCTTTGTACTGCTGAAAACGCCTTGCAATGCGTAGAAGTCTTTCGTCGGAATCGGATCGAACTTATGATCGTGACATTGAGCGCAAGCGCCGGTGAGTGCCAGAAAGCCGCGCGTCGTAACATCGACCTTGTCGTCGGTCAACTCGGGGCTCAAGCCGTAGAACCCAAGTCCCACGCCATCGCCGCCGATCTGTTCTTTCACGAACCGGTCGTACGGCATGTCCTTGTTAAACGCATCGATTACCCAATCGCGATAGCGAAACGAATTCGGGTACCGAAGCTCGACATCGCTATCCAGCCGGTCGTCCGCATACCGCGCAACATGCAACCAGTAGCGGCCCCAACGCTCGCCATA
>CAXSIG010000427.1:0-1404 GCA_964237255.1 uncultured Bryobacteraceae bacterium | reverse complement strand
GCGGAGAAGCCAGCAGGCGATCGATGAGCTTCGGGTACGCATTGCCAGACGCATCCTTGGCGAACGCTTCCGCTTCAGCGTAAGTCGGAGGCAGTCCGGTAAGGTCCAGATAAGCGCGCCGAATCAGGTCACGTCTCGAAGCGGGAGCGTTCGGCTTCAGGCTCTTCGCTTCCAGTTGCGCCAATACAAAACGGTCGATGTCGTTCCGAGGCCAAGCGGAATCGTGAACCGCCGGAGCCGCCTGCTTCTTCGGCGGCTGAAACGCCCAGAATGCGCGCTGTTCCGGAGTAATAACATACTTGCCCTTCGGTGTTGCCGCCACCTTCGCAGACTCCGGCCAGTAAGCGCCGCCCTTCACCCAATCCGAAAGCAGGCCGATCTCAACATCCGATAATTTGGCGGAACCCATCGGCATCTTCATGCGCGCATCCGCATGTTCCACAGCGCGGATGATCAAACTCTCTTCCGGCTTACCGGGCACCAAGGCCGGCCCGGACTTACCGCCATGAAGCAACGCGTCTCGCGACGTCATCGTCAGCCCGCCAAGCGCGCTCGAAGAATGACAAGCGAAGCAGCGGTTCGCAAGCAACGGACGAATCTTCAACTCAAACTGCTCGGCCGGATCGGAAGCGCCGCGTAGGGAGTAAGCAACGAATAATGCGCTGAGGAGAAGCTTACGCATTTCCCCTCAGTCTATAACAAGAGATGGCCTCCGAACTCGATATCCTGAACCGCCTGCGACGCCGCGTTCCGCAGGCGACAGGTCTTACCCTTGGAATCGGGGACGATTGCGCAATCTATAGTCCGAAGGCAGGGGAACAGTTAGTCTTCACAACGGACTTCTACCTGGAAGACATCCACTTTCGATTCGCTACACACACCGCCGCACAGATCGGTCACAACGCTCTAGCGCGCGGCTTGAGCGACATCGCATCCATGGGAGCGGAACCAAGATTCTGTCTCCTATCGCTCGCGCTCTCCTCCCGCGCGGGGCAGCGGTGGGTGAACGGTTTCTACTCAGGTCTGCTCAAGCTGGCGGAGGTAACAGGAACCGCTCTCGCGGGTGGCGACCTGGCCCATGACGATAAAATTCACTGCGACATCGTAGTGTGTGGCAGCGTCCCGCGCGGCTCGGCGCTCTTTCGGTCAGGGGCACGGCCAGGAGACCAGATCTACGTCTCGGGCGTGTTGGGTGCGGGGTGTGTCCAAATTGAGCCTCGAGTGCAACTTGGAAAAATTCTGCGGACGAAACTGCGCGCTACGGCATGCATGGATTTGAGCGACGGCATCTCGCTCGATCTAAAACGTCTGTGCTTAGAGAGTGGGGTCTCCGCCACCATCGCAATGCCTCCCAAATCACCGGGCGCGTCGGATGAACAAGCCCTCAGCGGCGGCGAAGACTAC
>CAXSIG010000426.1:1609-5551 GCA_964237255.1 uncultured Bryobacteraceae bacterium | reverse complement strand
GGCGCAGATTGCGGAGCGCGGGATGAAACCGCCGGCAACGGTTGTGGTTGGCGAAGTGGCGCGCCTGCATGCCAAGTTGAATTGGTACGAACGGTTGCCGCTGTTCGGCCGCCGGGTGTTGGTGACGCGCCCGGCAGGGCAGAGCGCGGAGTTCTCCGGTACGTTACGGGAGGCCGGTGCGCTTGTCATTGAGGAGCCTGCCATAGAGACGCGATCCGCATTCGACTTCGGACCTCTTGATACGGCCATCGCGGATCTGGAGAATTACGACTGGATCATCTTCACCAGCGTAAATGGCGTCCGGTACTTCATCGAGCGATTGGACGCTTCCGCAAAAGGCTTGAGCGCGGCGCGGGGGAAGATTGCGGCTATCGGGCCGGCGACTCGTAGCGCGGTGGAAGCGCTCCACCTGAAAGTGAGCGTCACGGGCGAAGAGTTCGTCGCGGAGAGCCTGCTGCGTGCGCTTCCCGATCAACTAGCGAACCAGCGCATCCTGATTCCTCGCGCGGCCGTTGCACGGGAGGTTCTACCTCAGCAGTTGCGGGAGCGGGGCGCTTTGGTGGACGTAGCGGAGGCATATCGGACGGAGGCGCCCGAGAATCTAAGTGAACGAATGGCAGCGGCCTTCCATCAGCTGCGCCCTACAGACTGGATCACGTTCACCAGTTCTTCGACGGTGCATAACACGGTGGGCGCTGTGGGCGCGGATCAAGTGCGAAACGTGCGGGTGGCTACCATTGGACCGGTCACCTCTGCGACGGTTCGCGAATTTGGCATCGACGTGACGGCGGAAGCATCCGTATATACGACGGACGGACTGGTGGAAGCGATTTTGAGGGTGGGATAATCGGGTGGTGAAACTCCCTCGGATTGGCGCTGCGGCACTGCCATTGTTCCTCCTGCTTTCGGGGTGTGCGAAGAACATCGACACCAAAGAAGCGGTGCAGGACGGCGTGCGCAAGGGTGTGGCAAAGCGCGGGATCGATGTAGAGCAAATGGACGTAAACGTCACCAGCGTTTCATTCCATGGAAATATCGCGGATGCGACCGTTGCCTTTGCAGCCAAGGGTTCGCCGGCGAACACGGGGGTAACAGTGAGTTACCAATTGGAGCGCGTGAAGGATGAGTGGGTGGTAAAAACTCGCGCACCGATGAGCGCGGCTGGACACACACAGGGAGGCGCAATCCAGGCGGCGCCTGGTTCGAGTTTGCCGCCGGGACATCCTTCGGTGAACGAGCCGAAATAATGCGGGTTGCCGTCCTGGGGGGAGGGCCGGCGGGAGCGTTTGCAGCCGAGCGTTTGGCCGCGGGCGGTGCGAAAGTCACGCTGCTGGATGAGAAGCTTGCGTGGGAAAAGCCTTGCGGCGGCGGGCTTACTTATAAGGCTTACCAGCAATATCCGTTTCTAGTGGAAAACGATTCGGCGAAGCGCCAGGTGACCGAGACGGTGATGTCGGCTCCGGGGGCGGCGGAAGTGGCGCTGAAGCTGGAGCACCCGATCGTGATTTATTCGCGCAAGGCTTTGAACGCGCTATTACTCCGGCGCGCGGAGAGCGCGGGAGCACAGTTGGAGAAGACGCGCGTCACGGCTGTGGAGCGGAATGAAGCAGGTTGGTCCGTATCGACTAAAGATGGTAAGCTGCACGCCGACCATTGCGTGCTGGCGTTGGGCGCGCGCAATCCTTTGCGGGAACAGGGCACGCAGCTTGGACCGAACGACACCATGATCGCGCTTGGCTACTATGTGCCGGGGGAGCGAAAAGGAATCGACATTCAGTTCCTGCCGCAGCTCGCCGGATATATCTGGGTATTTCCGCGGTGTGGACATTTGTCGGTAGGGATTTGCGGCAAAGGGGAATCGGCGCAATCGCTCCGACGGCGACTTGAAACGTATATGCAGGAGCGCGGTCTACCGGTGGCGGGTTCGGATTTCTACAGTCACCTGCTGCCTTGTTTGGATACCGCGGCGTGGAGGACGAATCGTGTCACCGGCGAACGATGGACGGCGGTGGGCGACGCAGCGGGGTTAGTCGATCCGATTACGGGCGAAGGTTTGTATTACGCGATGCGGTCGGCGGATCTGGCAGCGGATTCGATTTTGGCGACGGGCGGCTTGGACGGAGGCGGACATTACCGCAAGCTGCTACAGCGCGACTTCATGCACGATCTGGAATTCGGCTCGCGCTTAGCCAAGCACATCTTCTCGGGCAAGTTTCTGTTTGGCGCGGTACCCACGCGCATGGTGCAGTTTACGCGTAGAAGCGCGCGGTTCCGGTCTACGATTCAGGACTTGTTCGCGGGTACGCAGAGCTATCTTGGGTTGAAGCGCCGATTGCTGAAGAACCTGAATGGTAGCTTGTTGGAAGTGGCGCTGAGTTTCGGAAAGCGATGACGAATCAACGGCCGATATCTGAGAAGTTGTTTGCGCGGGCGCGGCTGAGTATTCCAGGCGGCGTCAACTCGCCGGTTCGCGCGTTTCGGAGTGTGGGCGGCAGTCCGGCGTTTATGGCGCGCGGCGCGGGTTCACGGCTTTACGATGCGGATGGGAACGAGTACATCGATTACATCGGAAGCTGGGGACCGCTGTTGCTGGGCCATTGTTTTCCGCCCGTGGTGGAAGCGATTCGCAAGACTGTAGAGAGCGGCACTAGCTTTGGCGCGCCGACTGAGCGCGAGATCGATTTGGCGGAACTGATTTGCGAGATGGTTCCATCGGTGGAGATGGTTCGGCTGGTGAACTCCGGGACCGAGGCGGCCATGAGCGCCCTGCGTGTGGCGCGCGGGTTCACCGGTCGCGATCTCACGATCAAGTTTGAAGGCTGCTATCACGGTCACGTAGATTCGTTGTTGGTGAAAGCGGGTTCGGGGGTTGCAACGCTGGGGCTTCCCGATTCGCCTGGGGTGCCCAAAGGGTTTAGCGACACCACCGTTTCACTGCCTTACAACGATGCGGGTGCTGTGGCCGCGGCGTTCGAAACGCACGCGGGAAAGATTGCCGCAGTCATGGTGGAGCCGGTTGCGGGAAACATGGGCTGCGTTCCGCCGGCTGCCGGGTACTTGCAAGCGCTTCGCGAGTTATGTACGAAGCATGGCGCGCTCCTGATTTTCGATGAAGTGATGACAGGGTTCCGCGTAGCCGCAGGTGGGGCGCAGGCACTCTACGGAGTGATGCCGGACATGACGGCGTTGGGTAAAGTGATTGGCGGCGGGCTTCCGATTGCGGCTTACGGCGGCAAGCGCGAAGTCATGACATACGTCGCGCCGAGCGGACCGATCTATCAAGCGGGAACTCTCTCTGGAAACCCGCTAGCTGTGAGCGCGGGGTTGGCGATGCTTCGGTACCTGCATGAGCATCCGGAGGTCTACGATACTCTGGAAGCACGCGGTGCGCAACTGCAAGCGGCAACGCCAGAGGGACTCACGGTGAATCGCGTAGGCTCCATGATGACGTGGTTTTTCACGGACCAGCCGGTGACCGATTACGAATCGGCCAAGCAGTCTTCTACGGACCGCTTCCGCACGTTCTTTAACCTGATGCTGGATCGCGGAATCTATCTTCCACCATCGCAATTTGAGGCGCTGTTTCTTTCGGCGGCGCATTCCGAGGACGATATACAGCAAACCGTCGCGGCGGCCCGCGAATGTTTCGCGCAGTGCTGAAGAAATCTGCAGTCTCGCTGCTCGCGCTAGTCAGCGCGGTGTGGGCGTTCCAGAAGCCGTTTCGGCAATACCAAGGCGTGGAGTACGAATCCTTCGAAACGCCTGACGACGCAAACGCGAAATCGGAATTTCAATTTGCCAGATTGATGTATCCGCCGGGCGAAAACGATGGGTATCGGGGACGTTTCGATGGTGACTGGCGTCAGGGGCTGTCACTTTGGACGCAGGATTATCCGCGCGCCGACCGTCACTTTTCGAAAGCGGTCAAACGATTGACCCGCA
>CAXSIG010000426.1:0-1599 GCA_964237255.1 uncultured Bryobacteraceae bacterium | reverse complement strand
ATCGACGTCCGAAGTGCCGAGCAACCGGTGAACCTGGATGAGGGCGAAGAGTGGGACCAACCATGGTTGTACGCCGTACAAGTAGGCGAGTGGGGACTCACCGATAAACAAGCGCAAGAGTTGCGGGAATATTGCCTGCGTGGAGGATTCTTCATGGCCGACGATTTCCACGGCACGTATGAGTGGCAGGTTTTCAATGACCGGATCAAACACGTGTTCCCGGACAGGCCGATCGTAGAAATTCCGGACAACGATCCCATCTTCAACACGGTCTACGAAATCAAAGAAAAAATTCAGATGCCCGGCCGGGCTCACTTACGATTGGGCTACAAGGCCGACGGTTACGTGGCCCACTGGCGCGGTATTTACGACGACAAAGGCCGCGTAATGGTGGCGATCACGTTCAACTCCGATGTCGGCGATGCCTGGGAGTGGGCGGATGATGATGTGTATCCGGAGCGCTTTTCGGGAATGGCGATTCGGTTAGGCGTGAACTACATCGTTTATGCGATGACGCACTGACCTAAGGTCCTCAGGGCAGAGATACCAGAAAACAGCTTGGCCTCGTGTCCGAACGCCGCCTGCAGCGTGGATCATTTCGCTGATTGGTTGTTCCACTTGTGAACCGCGGGAGTAAAGAGTAATTCTAGTGAGGTGAAACGCCGGACTTTCTTGACGGGAGCGGCTGCGGTTACTGTGCTGCCTCAAAGGTCCACCGCCGCGCCTATGCAGATCATCGACACCCACATTCACCTGTTCGATCCAACGCGCCCACAAGGTGTGCCCTGGCCTCCGAAGACGGATCCGGTGCTTTACAAACCCGCTTTGCCGGACCGCTACCGCGCGCTGACCGCGCCGTTCGGCATCGCGGGAGCAATCGAGATCGAGTGCAGTCCATGGCTCGAGGATAACCAGTGGGTGCTCGATCTGGCCGCGAAGAACCCGATCGTTCTCGGCATGATCGGCGATTTGGAACCGGGCAAACCGGGCTTCGCGAAGAATCTCGAGCGCTTTCACCGCAACCCGCTGTTTCTCGGAATCCGCTATGGCAACCTGTGGGACCGAAGCTTGGCTGCGGAGATTTCGAACCCAGGCTTCATCGCGGATATGAAGCTATTTGCGCAAACGGGTCTTTCGCTTGATACCGCGAATCCGGACGCCGCGCTGGTAGACGCTATTCTTCGCCTCACGGATCAGGTGCCCAACCTGCGCGTGGTGATGGACCACTTGCCGCAGATGGATCCGAAAGGTACGAGAATCGCGGAGTTGGCCAAGCGCCCTCATTTGTGGGTGAAAGTATCGCAAGTGCTCCGTCACGAGGACGGGCGCGTACCGACCGATGTCGCGTTCTATCGTGACCGCCTCGATCTGATTTGGAATCTCTTCGGCGAAGATCGCCTGCTTTACGGCAGCGATTGGCCGAACAGCGATTTGTGGGCGCCGTATCCCGAAGTTTTCCACTTAGTCCGCGACTACTTCGCAGGTAAGAGCCAAGCCGCGCAAGAGAAGTACTTCCATCGCAATTCGGAGGCTGCGTATCACTATAAACTTAGGACTAATTAGCCGCGACCGGTTGTGGTTGGCCGTCTGCCTTGCCTT
>CAXSIG010000425.1:4438-5552 GCA_964237255.1 uncultured Bryobacteraceae bacterium | reverse complement strand
TGTAGCGCCATCGATGAACCAGTGGGGTATGCGCAGGGCCGTGTAGCCAAGGCTTGGCCGCTTCCAGCAAAACGCTTACGATCGCGCTGTCGGACACATTCCAATGCCCGCGGCTGAACTCCGAGGTGGCGTGTAACGTGACAGCCGTCGCGTCCGGTGAAATGCCTTTCATTCGGTTGTCGCACACAAAGGCGAGCGGCCCCGAAGTGAACCGAAGCGCGCCGGGATGAGGTAGCGTAGTCGGTTGATCGAAACTTGCCAGGACGGCAAGACATGGGTGGTATTTGAAAGTTCACAACCACCTAGGTCGAGTAGGTCCAGGGCTTGTGGAACAGGAGTGGTCACGATCAATGTGTCTGCTGAGACGAGTTGTCCGGATTCCAGCATCGCAACCCACTGCTTGCCGACTTGTTGGATCTGAACCACTCGATGACGAACCCGTACGTCGAGACCGACTGCTAAAGACTTCGCAATCTGGTTCATGCCGCCCGTGCCTTGGTATCGAGGATGTCCATCATCGGTAGCCGGCTGTTCGACAGTCCCGATCCCTCGGCACCACTCATAGACGACGTGCTCGCGTTCCAGACGCGAAATGAGCGACGCGAACCGCGGGTTACGGGCTGTAATAAACTGAGCTCCGTGATCGTAGATCCCGTCATCTACTCGTCGACTAGCTAAGCGGCCCCCTACCGTGCGGCCCTTATCGATTACGGTAACCTGACAACCAGACTCGTGCAGAATCCGGGCGGCATTCAAACCGGCCATGCCCGCGCCAACAATCAGGCAGGTGTTTGATCTCACTACACCTAGGGTGATGCCGCGTTGTACCCCTGGGCGTTAAAAAATTGCCTTGGCTCCCCCACTGGACAGCACCACAATATTCACTCTGCGGTTTTTAGCACGACCTGTTTCTGTCTCATTTGAGTCCACCGGAACGGTGTCCGCATACCCTGCGGCGGAAAGACGCGATCGGGTAATTTCGAACCGGTCTTCCAGGGCTTTAAGAACTTGCACGGCGCGTGCTGCGGAAAGTTCCCAATTGCTGTCGAAACGCGAACTGTGAATCGGCGTTGCGTCCGAATGGCCTTCCAGGCGTACTGGGTTGGGGATTGCG
>CAXSIG010000425.1:1058-4428 GCA_964237255.1 uncultured Bryobacteraceae bacterium | reverse complement strand
CTTGCTCAACGTTGCATAAGCGGTGGGTTGAACACGTTCGTCTCCGGCGGAAAAAAATCCCGCCTCGCCCAGCGTTATTACTAAGCCGCGTGCCTCCAAGCTCAGCCGCACCTGTCCCGATCCTAACTCCTTGGACAGGGCCTTTTCTAACAGACGCATCGACGGTAGCAGATCGGCGAACTGTGGCCCCGGCGGGGCAGGCTTGGTGTCCCTGGGAGACGAAGACACAGAGCTTTGGCCGAAAGCTTTCCCCACCGATTCGGAGACTCGCCGGGCCTTTGCTTTGCTTGTCTCGGACGAAGCGAACATTACGACGAAAAATGCGAAAAGCAGCGTTATGAAATCCGCATAAGAAATCAGCCACCGATCGTGCGAAGGATGTTGTACGTGCTGAAGGCGGCGGATCATACTTAAGCCGCTTGGGCCGGGCGGGGCAGACGCTGCGGAAGGTAGGGTTCCAAAGTGACGCGCAGCATTGTGGTGTTGGTCATGTCGGCTAAGCCGAGTATTCCTTCGAGGGTAAGTTCTCGAATCTGAATCAGGTGCGCTGCGCGTGCGCGGAGCTTCGCGGCAAGCGGCAACAGTATCAGGTTTGCCAAGGCCACTCCGTAGACCGTGGCCACAAACGATACCGCGATACCTCGTCCAACTTCGTCAATGTTCTCCAGATGCTTCATTACCTGGATCAATCCCAAGACCGCGCCGAGAATTCCGACGGTAGGGGCGTAACCGCCGGCAGTTTCGAACACCTTCGCTTCCCGCTCAAAACGATGCTCTTCCAGCCCAAGTTCTATTTCCATAAGACGGCGAATCTCCTTGATGGGAGTTCCATCGACTGCCAACTCGAGCGCCTTCTTCAAGAAGGGATCCTGGTAATCGAGCGCATCCGATTCGAGCGACGTAAGTCCGCCTCTTCTCGATTTGGTGGAGAGCCGGATGATCTCGTCCATAACTAAATTGGCCGAGACCGGGCGCTCGAACAGAGTAACCCATAACGTTCGGCATGCTCCGGTAAGAGTCGATATGGGTGCGGAAATCAATACGGCGCCCAAGGTTCCTCCGAACACGATTAAAGCGGCGGTCACCTGTAAGATGTCGCGGATGTTTCCACCTTCCCAGAGGAGGCCGCCAATCAAGCTTGCAAGCGCAAGCACTACCCCGGCGAGTGTCGCGAAATCCGGGCTACCGCGCGATTGGTTCATCATTATTTCTCAACAAGCCTGAATCGTCAAAACTCCCGGTAAACTTTAGAGCAAAAAATTCTCAAATGGATCGTGCAGCCGCCGATAAGACTTCATGGCTAGAAAAGGGATTGCGGCAAACACTCTGGAACAGGAACGGCAGGACGCGCTCGATAGTATCGCAGCCGGTTTGGCGGAAAAACCGCACGATCGAATCACGAAACTCGCTTGTGCGTACTTGTTGCGGCACCTGCGGCAGGATGCGGAACAGGAGCACTGGCTCCCTTCCGCAGCCTAAATCAGGCGGCGGGAGCTGGCGCGAATGGCAGTTCCTCCACTTTGAATCCGAGCTTTTGCCCGACGGTCGCGATTTGGCCGCGGAACTTGAGCTTTCCGTTGACGTGTAAATCCAGTGCTTTCGCGACGGGATAATCGAATGTCAGCACGTCTCCTTCTTTGAGGTCGATCATATTCTTCATCGATAACGTCGGTCCATCGAGCATGACTTCCAAGTCCATGATCGACGGCCGGATGAGATCCAGAATGCGGGCCTGTTCGTTACCGGTAGATTCCGACTTTCTAACCGACCATTGCTGACTGAACTTCTGCCGCATCATTTTGATGACGATAGACGGAATTGCAAGATTCATCATTCCGATCGTCTCGCCGATCCGGATTTCAATCGCTATCGCGACCACCGCTTCGCTAGGCGCAAGAACCTGGAGGAATTGCGGCTCCGTTTCAACCGATTCGATATTAAATTCGATGGTCGTCACGGGTCTCCACGCTTCCTTCAAATCTCGGAGGATGATGCGAAACAAACCATCGAGAAGACTCTGCTCGATTTCTGTAATCTCTCGCTGAATGGAAGTTGATGCTTTCCCGTTGCCGCCGAGAAGAATTTCCAATATCGGAAAAATCAGGGACGGATTGATCTCCAGTACGGCATTGCCATCGTACGGGCGGAGATTCAAGGACGCCAGGCAGGTGGGCGAGGGCAAGCATTCAAGAAACTCGGCGAAGGAGAGTTGCTCTACGCTGACCAGATTCACAATCAAATACGTCCGAAGATAAGCGGACAAGCTGGACACAAGACTTCGAACGAAATTATCGTGCAGCAGATGAATGGCCCGAAGTTGAGACTTCGCAATTCGGTCAGGGCGCCGGAAATCGAACAACTCGGCTTTTTGCGATAGCTGATTATCCGTACTCTGCGTCTTCAGGCTGTTGAATACCGCGTCAACGTCCTGCTGTGATAGGGCTTCGGCCATAACGGTTAAGCGAGGTAATCGAACAGGGTTTTTGTCTGGCGCTTCGCTTCCGCGGCTAGTGCGGCCTGCTCCTGAAGGTTGCCGCGATTCACGGCCAACGAGGCTTCCACCGTGTCCGCATCGCGGATGTTGCCGATCTGAGCTTTGAGCGAGACCTCAAGGGATTGAGAAGCGTTCAGTGCCGTAATGAGGCGATCCTGGACTGTTCCATAAAACGTCTGCTGTGTTCCTAGGTAAGTCGCCGCGGTATGGAGTGAATCAATGGCATTGCCTATGCCGGTTGTATTGTTGGCGTTAAGCGCTGTTAAGACCTGGCCTATCGCTGAAAAGAGATTGTTTGCCGTAGCCGTGCCGGAAGAGTCTCGCTGATCGAAAATGTCCTGAGCGGAACGTCCGTAGGCAAATGTGGAACCGCTGGAATCCTGAGCTTGCCTGGTTGCGGCGGCGGAGCGGAGTTGAGTCACGCCGTTTACTGCGGTCGCGCTGTATTGGTAGGGCGGACCCGATCCATCTCCGCCGTCGAATATATAGCGCCCTTCTGCCGTAGTCGCGGTCAACGAAACCAATTGGGCTTGGTAGCTCTTTATCTGCTCTGCGTACGCGCCGCGCTGCTGCGCGGTGTCGGCGCTTAATCCCTGACTTGCGAGTTGCGTGATTTTGTCGAAGATCTGCACAGCGGTAGTGAGAGAGTCGTCGGCGGCATTTACTTCGGTTTGCACGCGGCCCAAATTCGTGAGCGTTTGCGTGTTTGCACCGCGCTCCGATTCGAGCTGCAATAGAGTGCCAATCTGATCCGGGGCATCAGACGCCGCTTCTACTTTGAATCCGGATGACAACTGCTGCTGCGCGGCGGCTTCGTGCTGTCGATGGACGAGGAGATCGGCGACGGCAACATCGCCGTCGTCGTTCCCGACTCGA
>CAXSIG010000425.1:0-1048 GCA_964237255.1 uncultured Bryobacteraceae bacterium | reverse complement strand
GCCTGAATCCGGTTTAAATCGGCGAGAAAACGTTGGGAAGCGGGATCGAGATTCAAAAGCATAGTCGTTTACTGGAGGATGTCTAACGTGGTTTGAGCGATCTGATCCAAAATAGCGATCAGCTTAGCGGACGCACTATACGCCTTCTGAAATTCCGTTAGCCGGACCGCCTCAGCGTCCAACGAGACGCCGGAGATTTGAGAGCGTAACGATTGGGCCTGAGTTACAGACTGCTGATCCAGATCCGCCGAGGTCTTTTTCGTGGCAAGCGCGCTTCCCACGGAGCCGGCAACCTGACCGAAATACGCCGTATAACTTACGCCTGAGATCTGATCGGACGCGTTTGTTCCATGTGCCAGGTTTGCAATCGAAAGAGCGACACCGTTGCTGATTGAGGGGGGACCGGGTTGGATCGTGGCGATCTTGTCGGCGGTGAACCCGCCCGCTATGGCCAAGCTGGAAGCGGTTTTAGTCGCGTCCGTCGAGTCATAGGTGAATAACGGAATGCCGGACTGAACCGGCGGTCCTTCCGCAACTACTCCCGCGGTGAGCAATGAGTTAACCCGGTCGGCAAAGCTTTTGGCGAGAAGATTGAGGGAACCAGCCTGATTTGGATCGCCTTGAACCGAAGCCAAGGTTTTGTTCCTGACTTGAAGCAGCCCAGCAATGGAACCGCCAGAAACATGGCTCGTAACGTCCAAACCGTTCTGATCGAGAATAGCCGTCGGCGCTCGCCCCGCCGGATTAGCGGGCGTTCCGGATGACGTTCGAGCTGCGGAACCGAACGTGAAGTTCTGGGGACCGAGGACGAGCGGTATCTGACCGTCCAGCAAGACGTCCGTCCCCCCATGCACGCCCGGGCGCGTAGAAATGTTGACCAGGGAAGAAAGCTTCTCCAATGCATTGGTTAGCTGCGAAGTCAGACCTGCGTCAACGGACGATGCGCTCTGCTGCTTAACATTCAACTGGGCAATCTGCGCCGTTAACGCGTTGACCTGGCCAAGTTGATCTTGAATTTGACGATCGGCATCCGCCGATGACTTGGCGA
>CAXSIG010000424.1:4328-5555 GCA_964237255.1 uncultured Bryobacteraceae bacterium | reverse complement strand
GTAGCGGCGCGCGAACTCCAGTTGCCCATCCGCCTTTGCCGAGGCCGCAGCCAGCAGGAGCAAATTGCCGCTCTCCTCCACAGGCATCTGGTTCTCTTCTGTCAACTCGCCCCCGCCATATACTTGACCGTTCGCCAGGGGATAGGTCCCTAAATCGTGCGGCGCGAACGGAAATTTCCAGCGAGGCAGCGACGCATATTGGAACACCGGCTCCAATTGCGCTTGCAGCAGCTTGGGGCTCATCAGCAAAAAGAAAGGCGCGGAAGGATAAGTGACATCCACCGTATCGATACAGCCGTTCGAGAAGTTCTCCTTGGAGAAGTACATCGGCGTGCCATCCAGGTCCGCCACCAGCTTGTGCGCAGCTAGTGTCTGGCGATAGGCCACTACCGCCAAATCGGCATAGTGTTCGCCGCCTGCGCGAACCAGGTCTGCAGTTAACTCGCGGTCGAAGCGCTCGGTGCGATCTCGGATTGCGGGGTACTCGCTGATGGCGCGGCGAAGAAGTTCCGCAATGCCAATACCATTTCGTCGCCAATACGGCCGCAGGTTCCGTTGCATGTATTGGATGCCGTAGCCATCGTCATACGCGAGCACCGCGTATCGCGAAACGGGTTGCGCGGTGACATTTCCCAACGGAAGCGACACAGCAAGGGACGGCAGCTTCTGCCCGGCCGGACGCGGCGTATCCAAATCGTCGCTCTCCGGCAAGGCGCCGGACCCGGTCCATTGTTCGGCCGATTGTCCGTTGGCGATTGCCTCTTGAGCATGTTGTTCGGACGGCACCGCCAGATAGAGCCATCCCCAATCGATTCGCAGATTGTCTCCGCTCTTCGAGAGCACTTGTTGCGCGACGGAACCGATCCGGAGCGCATCAATGCCCGGCAATCGGACCCGCGATGCAATCACCGGTTGATCCGGTGTATTTACCGCCAGCTGACCGGAGACGGAGAGGTAAACCGAGATGTCGTGCGGCGAGTTATCGGTCGAATGCGCGGTCCAGGAAATATAGGTTGCGGGACGGCTCAGTAAGTCGAGATCGTCCGGCATGGCAGGCGTGAGAAACGTGAGATCCACCGTAACGCCGGCGCCGGCAAAGCTGTATCTTGTATGGGTGGGCGTAATTTCGCGACTCGTCTGGGTTAGCGCGGGAACTCGTCGCAGTCCCGCCCCGAGTATCCGGTAAGGCTTGCCATCGATGCGAATCAAGCTATCAATGCGTTGATC